>JAEEVI010000153.1 GCA_016287035.1 Bacillota bacterium | reverse complement strand
TCGCCGTCCTTATGTCGACGCTCACGACCGTCATAGTATTCCTTCCCGTAGCGCTCACGGAGGGCATGGCGTCCATGATGTTCGCGGAGTTCTGCTACACCATGATCATCTCGCTCATGGCGTCGCTGGTCGTCGCGCTCACGGTCGTTCCGATGCTCTGTTCAAAGATGCTGCACGGGACCATATCGACGAGCTACCTGAGGATCGGAAGAAGGCGCTACAGATACAGACTGCTTCCGCGTTTCTCGGCGATGATCGCGAGGCTCATAGATTTCTACGACAGGACCGTCAGGAGAGCGCTGAAGCACAGGAGAAAGGTCTTCACGGCGTTCATATGCGTCTTCGCGGCGTCGGCCGTACTGCTCGGGTTCGTAGGCTGGGAGCTGCTCCCCGCGACGGACGAGGGCACCGTCAACGTAACGTTCGAGTTCCCGTACGGGACCTCTCTCGAAACGCAGGATAAGATCATGGGAGAGCTCGAGGACTACGTTCTCGCGCTTCCAGAGCTCGACCACGTGTCCCTTTCGACGCAGGGCATCAGCTCGATGGCGCTGTCCGGCGGCGGATCGCTCACGATAACGCTGTGCGACAGGGATCAGCGCAGCAGGACCACCACGCAGATAGCAGAGGATATCGAAGATTTCGCGCATAAGATGACGGGCGCGAAGATATCCGCCGGCTCGAGCTCCAGCATAATGTCCATGTTCGGGAACGGCGACCTTTCGATCTACGTCATGGGCAAGGACTACGACAAGCTCGAGGACGTATGCGAGGATCTCGCGTCGCGCCTGCGGTCGCTCGCGATCGTCGAGAAGGCCGAGCTCCAGATAGAGGAGGGCAATCCCGAGATAAGGATAAAGCTCGACAGAAGCACGGCGTCGCACTACGGCGTGACGGCGTACCAGCTTGCCAACGGCCTTTCCTCGGCGCTCAACGGGAGCACGGCGACGAAGATCACGATAGACGGCAGCGAGATATCCGTGAACCTCAGCCTCAACGACTACTACGGCCAGTCCGTCGAGAATCTCAAGCAGATCGTCCTGACGGGCAACTACGGCACGCCCGTGACGGTCGGTCAGATCGCTGAGTTCGAATACGACAACGCTCCGATGTACATCGGAAGATATCAGCAGCAGCGCTACATGGTCATAAACGTCGACGGCGCGGGCGACGATCTGAGCGAGCTGAACGCTGCCGTAAAGAACACGCTGGAGAGATATCCGTTCCCGGACGGCTATTTCTACGAGAACAGCGGCGTCTCGGAGACGATGCTCGAGACGTTCACGAGCCTCGGCAAGGCCCTGCTCGTGGCGATACTGCTCGTCTTCCTGCTGCTGGCGGCGCAGTTCGAATCGGCGCTGATGGCGCTGGTCGTCCTCATGTCGATACCTTTCGCGATGAGCGGCGCGTTCCTCGCGCTGTTCCTCACGGGAAAGGCTCTGTCGCTGACGTCGTTCCTGGGTCTCATACTGCTCGTCGGCATAGTCGTCAACAACGCGATACTGCTCGTCGAGTTCATAAATCAGCACAAGGAGAGCCTCGGGCGCTCCGAGGCGCTCGTCCAGGCGGGAAAGCTCAGGCTCCGCCCGATACTCATGACGACCCTCACTACCGCGGTGGGCATGATCCCGCTGTCGCTGGGGATAGGAAACGGCGGCGAGATGCTCGCGCCGATGGCGATCTCGATAATCGGCGGAATAATGACCTCGACGGTCATCACGCTCTACCTGATACCGTGCCTCTACTCGCTCATCGACGACAGAAAGCAGCGCAGGCAGGAGGCGAGGGCGAGAAAAGAGGAAGAGATACGCCTGCTCGAGGAGAAGTGGGCCTCGGACGACGCCGCGGAGAAGGGCGCCGGAGAGGACGCGTGATTATCCGCGAAATAAACAAAAGCCTTGCGGCTTTCGCGAGTGTATACTATAATACATCCACGGCAAAAAACCGAAAAAAGGAGATTTACAGATGAAAAGAAAAGCAATACTGGCAGTACTTCTCGTACTCGCAATGGTCGTCGGGCTCTGCGCCTGCGGCGGCGGCTCGTCTTCCGCAAAGGGCGGCAGCACGTCTCTTAAGATGGCTACCGGCGGAACGACCGGAACATATTACGCTTACGGCGGCGTCATAGCCGGTGTCCTGCAGGACAACATCGCCGGACTGTCCGTAAAGGTCCACGATTCCGGCGCTTCCAAGTCCAACATCAAGGAGCTCGTCAGCGGAGACGCCGATCTGGCCACCGTCCAGAACGACGTTACCTACTACTCCTACAGCGGCACGGACCTCTTCGCGTCCGACGGCGCTCAGAAGGGATACTCCGTTATCGCCGGTCTCTATCCCGAGGTAGTCCAGATCGTATCCACGACCGACATCACCGACATCTCCCAGCTCAAGGGCAAGAGAGTGTCCGTAGGCGACGCCGGTTCCGGCACCGAGTTCAACGCGCGTCAGATCCTCGAAGCGTACGACATGACGTTCGACGACATCGCGGTATCCAACCTCAGCTTCGGCGATTCCGCCACCGCTCTCAAGGACGCCAAGATCGACGCGTTCTTCTGCGTAGCCGGCGCTCCCACCAACAACATCGTCGACCTCTGCACCAACACCAAGATCAACATCCTGTCCGTCGACGACGCGCACGTGGCCAAGCTCCAGTCGAGCTACGACTTCTACAACACCTACACGATCGAAGCCGGAACTTATTCCGGAGTCGACGCCGACGCCCACTGCGTGGCGGTCATCGCTACGCTGCTCGTCAGGGACGACGTCAGCGAGGACGTAGTCTACAACATCACGAAGACTCTGTTCGAGTGCAAGGATCAGATCGGTCACGAGAAGGCCTCCTGGCTCGATCCGCAGTACGCCGTGACGGGCTTCGACAGCATGCCCATCCATCCGGGCGCGCTCAAGTACTATACCGAGATCGGTGTCAAGTAACGGCAGTCAAAAAACATCAAGGATTTCAGCAGCAGCGGTGATAACGGTCATCGCTGCTTGCTTGCTTATTCTGTTCGCGTTCGCTTTTGTCAGGGAGTGCCTCGTCATAAGCGACCAGGACAGCGGAAAGGTGTACCTGAGCCTTCCCGTAAAGGACGGCGAGGAATTCACGATAACCTACAAGCACTCGGTGCACCAGACCCCCGTCAGCGAGACGTATCAGGTCCGCGGCGGGGAGATATACGTCATAAAGGCCGTATTCTACAATTTCGGAGCCGGGATGCAGACGGACTATCCTCCCGGCTGCACATGGCACTACGCCGACGACGGAGCCATCGTCGTCGAGGGGTACGACATACCGTGCCCCGAGCTCAGCTACTGCGTTTCGGAGTATTACGACCATACGCTCGAATACCGCGGCATGATCATCTCTCTCGGAGAAGCCTGCGGGAAGGGAAGCGTGGTCGATATCAATATAAGGAAGAGGATCAATGTCGATATTTAAGAAAAAGGATAATGAAGAGACGCTCCGGCCGGACGCCGTCAATGACGACGCCTCTGTCGGCACCGCCGAAGACGTCCAGAGCATAATGGAGAAATACGACAGGGAATCTAACGTCCGCGTCTTCTCCGGTGTCCCCGAAAAGATCATACACATCTTCCTGCTCTGCTTCTCTCTGTACGCCGTTTACATGAATCTCTTCGCGAACTGGGGAGAAAGGGAGAGAAGGGCGTCGTTCATAGCGCTCCTGCTCATAATGGCCTTCACGCTCTATCCGTTCGCGAAGCACAACGGGCGCAGGAAGCGCGTGAACTATATCCCCTGGTACGACTGCGTCCTCGGCATAGCCGGCGCGTTCTCGTATTTCTGGTTCGTCGCGAACGTGCAGCACATAGTCAACGCCGCGAGCGGCTCCGAGCTCAACACGATCGACATTGCGTGCGGAGTCGTCGGGATAATCGTCCTCCTCGAGGCGACGAGGCGGGTGACGGGCGCGCCGATAGTCATCGTCGCGAGCTGCTTTATCGTCTTTTCGTTCGTATCCGGGATATCGCTGCGCAGGATCGTATACCAGCTCTTCTACACGCTCAACGGCGTCCACGGAACGCCGATAGGCGTCTGCTCGACGTTCATCGTTCTGTTCATACTGTTCGGCGCTCTGCTCGAGAGCACCGGCGTTTCCGATTTCTTCATAAACATGGCCAACGCGCTCGTAGGGCACACCTCCGGCGGTCCCGCGAAGGTAGCCGTCATATCGTCCGCGCTCTGCGGCATGGTATCCGGTTCTTCCGTGGCGAATACCGTCACCACCGGCTCGGTCACCATACCGATGATGAAAAAGACCGGCTACAGGGGAGAGTTCGCGGGAGCGGTCGAGGCGGCCGCCTCCACCGGCGGGCAGATAATGCCGCCGATAATGGGCGCCGCGGCGTTCCTCATGTCCGAGTTCGTCGGCCTGCCTTATCCTCAGATAGCGCTCAAGGCCGTCCTTCCCGCGGTGCTCTACTTCGCGGGCATATTCATGATGGTCCACCTCGAGGCGAGAAAGCTCGGCCTCACGGGCATCCCCAGGGAAAACCTCCCGAAGTTCGGCAGGCTGTTCCTCACCGAGGGATATCTCGTCATTCCTCTCGTATTTCTCGTGTTCACACTGGCGATAAGCTGGAGGAGCACCGCCACCTGCGCGATGTACGCCGGCGGAGTCGCCGTCGTCATCGGCATCGTCCGCCACGTCATATCCTGGCTGCGCACGGATAAGTCTGGCGCCGAAAGGAGCGCATATATAAGCGCCGATTCGAAGAAGATAGTATCCGAGATCTACAACGCTCTCGTCGCCGGAGCGAGAAACACGATAAGCGTCGGTCTCGCCTGCGCGACCGCGGGCATAATCGCAGGAGTCGTCACGATGACCGGCCTCGGCCAGGATCTCGTCAACATAATCCACGGCATAGCGGG
>JAEEVI010000152.1 GCA_016287035.1 Bacillota bacterium | reverse complement strand
CTCATAATCGTCGGCTACACTTACCTCGGCGGATTCAAGGCCGTATGCTGGACGGACTTCTTCCAGGGCATCCTCATGCTGATCGCTCTGCTCGCCGTCCCTATCATAGTCGTAGCTACGACGCAGCTCGACACGGGCCTGCTCGCGAAAGTCTACCAGTACACTGACGCGAGCGGCGCGGTCGTTTCCTGCGAATTCGGAACAGGTCTGTTCACCGCGTCCTGGCAGGATATCGTTTCGGGCCTCGCCTGGGGCCTCGGCTACTTCGGCATGCCGCACATAATAATCCGCTTCATGTCGATCGAAAAGCCCTCGATGATCAAGAAATCCGCGACGGTCGCCATAATCTGGGTCGTCCTGTCGCTCGGCGCGGCGTGCGTCGTCGCGTATCTGGCGAGGATGATCGTCGCCGAAGAGCTGCTTACCAAAGGCGCTCAGAAGACGGTATTCATCGTTATGGCGAGAAGGTTCTTCCCGCCGGCGATCGCGGGCTTCCTGCTCGCGGCTATAATGGCTGCGTCCGTTTCGACGGCGGACTCGCAGCTGCTCGTAGCGTCCAGTTCCTTTACCTCCGACATCTACCAGCCGCTCATCAGAAAAGACGCGAGCGACAAGGAGGTCCTGATGGTCGGAAGGCTCACGGTGCTCATAATCTCCGTCATCGCGTTCCTGCTTGCCAGATCCAACGGAGCAGGCGCGCAGGCGATAATGAACATGGTCGAGAACGCCTGGGGCATCTTCGGAGCCGCGTTCGGGCCTGTCGTTCTGTTCTCGCTCTTCTGGAGGCGCTTCAATTACACAGGAGCGTGCGCGGGCGTCATAGCCGGCGCCGCGGTGGATATCCTCTGGTACTTCCTGCTCTCTGGCAAGACAGGCATATACGAGCTGTTCCCCGGCTTCGTCGCGGGAGCCGTCGCCGCGTATGTCGCGACGATCGCTACTCCGGCGCCCGAAAAGGCCGTCACCGACATCTACGACAAGGCGATGGCCGCCGGTTACGACGAATAGGGCTATATATCAAAGCACTTATTCCGCTCACGGGACTTTGCGTTCAGTGAGCGGTTTTGTTTAGACGTTTCAGTCCGCAGGGAGGTAAAAAATGGTCAGGACATCGGAAGAGCTCGGCTCGAAGCATTACGACAACATGCGCGGCGGCAAACTGTTCGTCGACGCGGTAAAATTTCTTGAAGCCGGGGATTCGTACGGCGCGGGGTCCTTCTTCGGGAAGGCTTCGATCCCTCCCGGCGGATCGATCGGTTATCACACCCACAGCGGCGAATACGAGGTCTATTATATCCTTTCCGGCACGGCGCTCGTCTCCGATGACGGGACCGAACGCGTGCTCCGCGCGGGCGACATGATGCAGTGCCGCGACGGGAGCGGCCACAGCATCGAGAACGTCGGCGCCGACGAGCTCACCTTCATCGCTATGGTGCTGTTCAACCACACCGGATCTCCCAAGTGATTTGCCATCGGAAATCCAAAGTAATATAATTATATATTACAGATACCGATAGCGGGGCGCCCGGCCGCGGAACGCGGCGCGCCCATAAAAAAGGAGAAAAGATGATCTGCAAGAATTGCGGTGAAATGATAGAGGACGGGTCGCCCGTCTGCATGCACTGCGGGACTCCCGCGGAGGACGATCGCGAAGATGCGGAGGTCCGCGGTCCCGGGCCCCAGGCGGAGCCTGAAAACGCGCATGAGGCGTCAGCCGCCAAAAAGGTTAAGAAGGGCGTCATACTTATAGCCGTGATCGTTCTGTTGATCGCGGCCGCGGCGATCGCCGCGGTGAGCATATTCGGAAAGAAGGCTTCCCCGGCCGGACCGGCGGGAGATCAGCAGGACGCGCAGCCCCTGGCGTACGTCACCGGGGATAACAAGCTCGTCTTCCTCGCGGACGCCGCAAGCTCCGAGCCTATAGTCCTTTCCGAAAATTACGGCTCCGGAGATCCGTGGCAGTATCTCGGCGAGACAGCGGGGAGCATCGCGATGAGCGGATATCCGTACGGATTCGCCCTTGCCGGCGACGCCGTCTATTATCTCGACGATTATCAGATCGAAACGCATTACTCCCACGGCGATCTCTACAAGGTCAGCCTCGCCGATCCCCAAAAGCGCGAGAAGATCGAGAGCGATGTTTTCAATCTGGAACCTGCCGGAAGCGGCGTGATGTACTGCGTCGACGTTTCCGGGGTATATAAGCTCTATTATTACGACGGTTCTTCCGCCGTCAAGCTCATAGACGACCTCGAGTCGTCCGGATGGGACTACGCGTGCAGCGAGGGCGGCGGCGTAACGTACAGAAAAGGCTCCGATCTGATGTTCAGGAGCTTTGAGGCGCCGTCGGAGGAGATCGTCATGGCGAACTACGTCGAGCAGGTATGCAGCCCGCTGAGCGCGAAGAAGCTGCTCTACACGGTCTGGGCGTGGAGCGAGGAGGGCGATCCGTTCGAGGACACCTCATCGCACGTCGAGGAGCTTGGAAATTACGAGATATACGAGGTCGAGGCCTGCGCCGATCCCGATCCTGAGAAGGTCGCGGAGAACGTATACGAGATATGCGACTTCAGCGACGGGCGCATCTATTACATAACCGGTACCGAGACTCATTACCAGCTCAGCGAGCTCGTGGAGGACGTCGATTCTCTTAAGACGACGTCCGCGCAGGCGCCTAAAGAATCCGACTTCATCCTCGACGAGGCGCGGATGCGCGAAAAGGCCGAGGAGTACGAGGCTTCCGGGCTCCTTGCGGAATGGGGCTATACCGTCGAGGAATATATGGAGAACAACCTGAATCCCGACGGAACGTATCTCGACACGCTCGGCTGGAACGCGGCGTCTGACGCTTACGACCCCGGCTCCGACGTGTACGGGGAGCTGTGCAGGGAGAGCGTCGAGGACTATAATTTCAGCCTTTACCTCCTCAAGGACGGAAAGAGCGTCTGCGTCTGCGACGATCTCGACAGGGACGTATACAGGGTCTATCCGCAGGAGGAGCTCGCCCTTTACCAGAGGATATTCGCCGACGACGGGATAAAGCTGATCCCGGCCGCCGAGGTCGAAAGCGCCGATCAGGTATCCGCCCGGTTCTGGGAAAACCGCTACGCCGACGACAGTTACGCCGGAAAGCTCTATTACACGATCGGAACGGACGTATCCGGTGAAGCCGGCGACCCGGCCGTTTCGGCTGATTCGGTGCTGCCGATACGCCTCGGAGGCGCAGACAGCCTCGAGTTCCTCATCCGCACCGATAAAGGCGCGGGAGTCGTCAGCTTCGCGGACGGCACGGCGAAGGTCGTGCGGCAGCTCGGCAGCGACGCGCTGAACGACGCGCGCCCGTTCGGCGGCAAGGTCTATTATCACGCGGACGTCCACAGCAGCGGAGAAGGGACCCTGTGCCGCGTCGCGGAGGGCGGACAGCCCGAGACCGTCGCGAACGGAGTGGCGGCGAACTACTGGTCGTCGTGGCTGCTCGATGACGGCAGCCTGCTCTACATGACGGATCTCGACGGCGGCGACTCCGGAACGCTCAGGGCCATGAGCCCCGACGGAACCGCGGCGGACGTCGCGGGCGGCGTCAGCAGGTTCCTGCCGGCAGGCGGCGGACGGATCGTCTACATAAAGGACGGCGTTTTGTATCTTTACGACGGAAAAGAGAGCAAAGCCATAGCCGAAGGCGTGATCGCCGTCGTCAACGGTTTTGAGGACGGGCTGTGCCTGTAGGCTGCCCGGAAGGTGATTCGGATGTCTGAAGAAAAGAACAGGGTGGAATACAGCGGAAGCAAGGTCATAAAGACCTTTGCCTCGCGCAGCGCCTTTATAACCGAGAGCAGGATATATCAGAAGCTCAACGGCAGCGGCCTGGCGGCGGAGATGACCGACAGCTGGGACGGAGTCATAGAGCTCGAGCGGCTCGAGGGCGAGAACTTCGCGGAAACGGTCGCGGGTCTGAAGCGCAGCCCGGACAAGCTCCTCGCGAGCTTCGATATGTTCTGGGACTGGTATATCCGATACAGGGACATAACAAAGATATCGATAGGCGACATGGACTTCGGCGACTTCATAGTCACTCCGGAGGGCCTTAAGGCCATAGACTTCGAGCACTGCAAGGCGGGCGGCTTCGCGGAGCAGGACGCGGCGAAGCTGATAGCTTACGTATGCGTCTATCCCGACGGCTATACTTCGTCCGGGCTCGAGAGCGCCAAGATACTTGCGGGATCCGCGAATTCCCATCTCGAGCTCGACAGCGAGAAGCTGTACAAGGCGATAATGAAGAGCCTCAAGGACATCTGCGCGGCGAAGGGGATCGAACCGATGCCGGCGGCGGACGAATACATAGCCACTTTCAGCTGCTGCAGGGCGGTCATAATGGCTGAGAGCCCCCAGGTGCGCAGGCTAGTCGACAGCGAATACATAGTTCGCTGCGGAACGCCGATACTGGCCGATCTCAAGGGGATACTTTCGAATATGCCGGAAAAGGTCGTCTGCGCCATGCCCGGCGACGACGTCGGGAGCGAATTCCCCGTAATAACGGACTCGGGTAAGGGCGACCTCAGACTTATGATAGACGTGCTTCAGGAATGCCGCCAGCGCTGGACGCTGTTCGTCAGCTGCGGCATGAAGAACGTTTCCGAAAAGATGCTCAGATATCTCCTGAGCGCGCAGAAGCGCCACTCCGACGTAATATACCTGTGCGAGGGCGGCGAGATGCTGACGACGCCGCTGCTGATAAAGACGTCCAAGGCGCTTCCGGTCCTGATAAAGGCTCTCGAAGGCGAAGAGACGTCTCTTCGCGACGTCGTGATGCTCAACCTCAGGACAAAGCGGCTCGACCTCGAAGAACTGAAAGGCTATGAGCCCGGCATGGGCGAGTGCGTAACGGAGAAGGACCTCTGATCTATCCTTCCTTTTCCAGCCTTTTGAGCATGGTGGTATAGCCGTCCGCGCCGTATTCCAGGCATTTGTTTATCCTGCTTATCGTCGCGGCCGAAGCGCTCGTCTCTTCGGCTATCTCGTTGTACGTTTTTCCGGAATACAGCAGACGCGCGACGTGCCAGCGCTGCGACAGAGCCCGCAGCTCCTTTATCGTCATGAGATCCTCGAAGAACCTGTAGCATTCCTCTTCGTTCTTAAGGGACAGGAACGCTTTGCAGAGCGCGTCGCATTCCTTCGATTTGAGTTTAGATCTGTAGGCCATGTCTTTTCCCCCGCGCGGCCGCGCGGCCGCTTTCACACTTTAGTATTATAAAGTATGACAGCAAAAAAACAATTCGAATTTTTCGCGCGGGCTGCCGCCGGGTCCGATTAAATGGTATAATTTTCAAGCTATGAAGATATTTCTTGTCAAAAAGACCGCGGGAAGGCGATACGACTCCGCGGATATAGTAAAGAGGCTGCTCTGCGCGGAGCTTTCGCACGGAACGGACGGAGAGCCTGTCCTATCTGACGGCCGCGCCGTTTCGATAAGCCATACGAAGCACTGGTGGGCCGCTGCCGCGGCGGACGCGGGCGAAGCCGGCGCGCTGGGCTTCGACATGGAGGAGCTCAGCCGCGTACCCGGCGAAAGGATCGCGCAGAAGCTGCATCCTCTCGAGCGCGAATATCTGTCCGGCCTGCAGAGCGGGAGCGGCGAGTGGCGCGGGGAGCTCCTCGGGATATGGACGGCAAAGGAGAGCTACATGAAGATGTGTTCCGAAGGGCTTTCCATGGGGCTCGCGTCCTTTTCCGCGATATCTCCGGATCTGGCGTGCGCTGAGACCGTATCGGCCGAGGGCAGGCCGCGCGGCAGGCTCATACGGCTCTCGCCTCGGAAGGAGCTGACGGCGTGCCTTTGCGTCCCCGACAGCGGCTGCCGGCTGAACGCGGAGGACATAGATATACGGGTATGCGGCTATGACGGGCGTCCGTCCGAGACGGCCGCGGACTGCGCCGCGAGGCTCCTTTCCGCAGGCGACCTGTCGTCCGCGGAGCTCTCCGCGAAGCTGCGCAGGAAGGGCTATCCTGAGGATGAATGCGAGGCCGCGCTCGCGCTGATGAAGGACTGCGGCTACGTCGACGACGAAGCCTTCGCGCAAAGGCTCGGCGAACGTCTCGCGGCGTCGGGCAAGGGCAGGCTCTATATAGCCTCGCAGCTGAAAAAGAGGGGGCTCCCCTTCGACGTGAACGCGTACGAGGATCCGCGGGAGCGCGAAAGGGCTATGGAAGCCGCTTTGGACGCGCTCGGCGGGGCGGACCTTTCGTCCGCGGATCCGAAGGAGCGGGAACGTCTCCTCGCGAAGGCCGCCAGGCGCCTCGCCTCGCGCGGATACACGGCCGAGGTCATATATTCAGTCTTGGCAAAGCTGCGCTGAACAGATATAATAAATCATTATGTAAATTATCGATAATTGCATTTCACGAGGTCAGAAAATGTATAAGAATTTATCCGAAAGACCCATAGCCGAAGTTCAGACGGCACAGGCGGACAGATGGGAAGAAGAGGGGCTCCTGGAAAAGTGCGTGTCCTCCCGCGAAGGCGCGCCCAATTTCCTGTTCTACGAAGGTCCTCCCACGGCGAACGGCAAGCCGGGCATCCATCACGTCATAGCCAGGACCTTAAAGGATTCCGTATGCAGATACAAGACGATGCAGGGATTCAAGGTCACGAGAAAGGCCGGCTGGGACACCCACGGTCTTCCGGTGGAGATAGAGGTCGAAAAGCAGCTTGGCTTTTCCGGCAAGCAGGACATAGAAAAATACGGCATCAAGCCGTTCAACGAAAAGTGCAAGGAGTCCGTGTTCACGTACGAATCCATGTGGCGCAGCATGACGCACCGCATGGGCTATCTCATCGACATGGACGATCCGTACATCACGCTCGACAACGACTACATCGAGACCGAGTGGTGGATCCTCAAGGAATTCTTCAAGGCGGGGCTCATCTACGAGGGGCACAAGATAATACCGTTCTGCCCGCGCTGCGGGACCGGTCTCGCCTCCCACGAGGTCGCGCAGGGATACAAGGAGATAAAGGTCAACACGCTCGTCTGCCGCTTCAAGGCGAAGGACGAGGAGAACACGTATTACCTCGCCTGGACCACGACGCCCTGGACGCTCGCGTCCAACGTCGCGCTCACGGTCGGGGCGGACATAGACTACGTAAAGGCTGAGCAGAACGGCGAGTTCTTCTATCTCGCCAAGAACCTCGCGGACAAGGTCCTCAGCGTCAACGGCGAGTACAGGATAGTATCCGAGTGCAAGGGCAAGGATCTCGAATACAGGGAATACGAACAGCTGATGCCGTTTATAAGCGTAAAGACAAAGGCTTTCTTCGTCACCTGCATGGACTACGTCAGCACAGAGGACGGTACAGGCATCGTCCACACCGCTCCCGCGTTCGGCGAGGACGACTACAACTGCGGAAAGAAATACGGACTTCCCGTCGTCAACCCCGTCGACGAGGAGGGCAAGTACACGGACACCCCCTGGAAGGGACGCTTCGTTATGGAGGACGGTCTCGACGTCGACATAATCAAGTATCTCGCGCAGGAGAACAAGATATATTCCAAGGAAAAGCTGGCGCACAACTATCCGCACTGCTGGCGCTGCGACACGCCGCTCATCTACTACGCCAAGCCCTCCTGGTACATAGAGATGACAAAGCTCCGCGATCAGCTCGTCGCGAACAACAGCACCGTCGCCTGGCATCCTCAGGCGATCGGCGACGGCCGTTTCGGCAACTGGCTCGCCGAGGTCAAGGACTGGGCGATCTCAAGGAACAGGTACTGGGGCACTCCGATCAACATCTGGCGCTGCGAGTGCGGCCACCTCGAATCCATCGGGAGCCGCAGGGAGCTCGCCGAAAAGGCGATAGAGGACATCGACGAGAGCATCGAGCTGCACCGCCCGTACGTCGACGAGGTCCACATCGTATGCCCTGTATGCGGAAAGACGATGAGCAGGATCCCCGAGGTCATGGACTGCTGGTTCGACAGCGGTTCGATGCCGTTCGCCCAGAGGCATTATCCGTTCGAGCACAAGGAGGAGTTCGAGAGGGAGTACTTCCCCGCGGACTTCATCTGCGAGGGCATAGACCAGACGAGAGGCTGGTTCTACTCGCTGATGGCGATATCCACGTTCGTTATGGGCAGGGCCCCGTATAAGAACGTACTCGTAAACGATCTCGTCCTCGACAAAGAGGGCAAGAAGATGTCCAAGCACAAGGGCAACACGGTCGATCCGTTCGCGCTGTTCGACAAGTACGGCGCCGACGCCACGCGCTGGTACCTGCTGTCCGTATCGCCGGTATGGTTCCCGACCAAGTTCGACGAGGACGGCCTAATAGACGTGCAGGGCAAGTTCTTCGGGACGATAAGGAACGTCTACAACTTCTTCACCCTGTACGCGAACACGGACGACATAGACGCCTCCGCGTGCTTCGTTGACTACGCCTCGCGTCCCGAGCTCGACAGATGGATACTCTCGAAATACAACAGGCTCGTAAAGAACGTAACGGAAGCCATGGACTCCTACGACCACAACAGGAGCGTAAGGATGATCATGGACTTCGTGAACGAGGATCTTTCGAACTGGTACATAAGAAGAGCGCGCCGCCGCTTCTACGCGGAAGGCATGGACGAGGACAAGAAGGCCGTATATTCCACGACCTACGAGGTCCTCACGGGTCTTTCGAAGCTGATGGCGCCGTTCGCTCCGTTCATAACCGACGAGCTCTACGTGGCTCTCACCGGCGAGGAGACGGTGCATCTGGCCGATTATCCGAAGGCCGACGAAGCGCTCATCGACGGCGATCTGGAGGAGAGGATGGACCTCGTCCGCAGCATCGTCAACATGGGCCGCGGCATCCGCGAAAAGGCGAGGATCAAGGTCCGCCAGCCGCTCGGAAAGCTGCTCGTCGACGGAAAATACAGGGAAAAGATCGGATATATGTCCGGCCTCGTGGAAGAGGAGCTCAATATAAAGCAGGTCGTCTTCGAGGACGATATGGACACGTTCCTCAACTATCAGCTCAAGCCCGACTTCAGGGTCGCAGGCCCGCTGCTCGGCGCGAAGATAAAGGCGTTCGGCGCGGCGGCCGCGAAGCTCGATCCCAAGGAGGTCCTCGAGAAGCTGTCGTCGGACGGAAAGATCGTTCTGGAGCTCAACGGTGAGCCCACTGACATAACGCCAGAGATGGTCAGCGTGAACGTCTCGGCAAAGGAGGGCTTTACCGCGGCGCAGGAGGGCGCGCTGTGCGTCATCCTGGACACCACGGTCAGTCAGGAGCTCATCGACGAAGGTCTTGCGAGGGAGCTCATCTCGAAGGTCCAGCAGATGCGCAAGCAGAAGGATTTCGAGATGATGGACCGCATAGATATATTCGTGAGCGCGGACGACGCCGTAAAGGCCGCGATCGCCAAGCACAGCGAATACATAATGAAGGAGACGCTCGCCGACAGCATAACGGAGCGCGGCGGACTCGAGGAGTTCGACCTCAACGGTCACAGCACAGGCATTGACGTCGTAAGGAAGTAGATGCTTTACAGGGATTTTAAGGGGATAAAGCTTTCAGCCCTCGGGCTCGGCAGCATGCGCCTCCCGCAGACGGAGGACGGGCTTCCGGACGAGGAGCGCACTTTCGCGCTGGTGGACAGGGCGCTCGAGGCCGGGATCAACTACATCGACACCGCCTACACGTATTTCGGCGGCCAGTCGGAGGCGGTGCTCGGCAGGGCGCTCGCGCGCCATCCGAGGGACAGCTTCTATCTCGCCGACAAATATCCCGGTCATACCGTGATGGCCGACAAGGATCCGGAGCGGATATTCCGCACGCAGCTCGAGCGCTGCGGGGTCGATCATTTCGACTTCTATCTGCTGCACAACGTCTGCGAGTTCGCGGAAGACGTATATATGGACTCTCCCGCGGCCGGGTATTTCATACGCCAGCGGGAGCTCGGAAGGATAAAGTATCTCGGCTTTTCGACGCACGCGCTGCTTCCGCTTTTTGAGCGGTTCCTCGCGAAGTTCGCGGCCGATATGGATTTCTGCCAGATCCAGCTCAATTATCTCGACTGGACGCTCCAGAACGCGGAGGAAAAGCTCAGGCTGCTCGACAGATACGGTCTTCCCGTGTTCGTTATGGAGCCGTGCCGCGGCGGAAAGCTCGCGAAACTGAGCGGGGAGGCAGAGGCCCGGTTAAGAGCCCTGCGCCCCGGCGAGAGCACTGCTTCCTGGGCGATGCGCTGGGTGCAGCAGTTCGATCAGGTAAAGGTCGTGCTCAGCGGGATGACGGACCTTCAGATGCTCGAGGACAACATAAAGACGTTCAGCGGAGGAGCGCCCCTGTCAAAGGAAGAGAACGAGCTGCTCCTCGGGATAGCGGAGAGCCTCAAGGACAGCGTCCCTTGTACAGGATGCAGATACTGCACGAGCGTGTGCCCGATGCAGCTGGATATCCCGGTGCTGATGGACGCGTGCAGCGAACTGCGCTTCGCGGAGGCGAACGTCATCGTGTCCGCGCTTTTGGAGGCGATGCCCCGGGAAAAGCTGCCGTCCGCCTGCATAGGCTGCGGCGCCTGCATGGACATGTGCCCCCAGGGCATAAAGATACCGGAGATAATGAAGGAGCTCTCGCAGAGATTCGGGAAGATGACTAAGTGGGCGGACCTGTGCGCGCAGCGCGAGGAGATAGCCCGAAGGATAAAGGAAGGAGGCCGGAACAGATGAAGAAAGAGGTAAATGTTGCGATCCTCGGTTTCGGAGTCGTAGGCCAGGGAACGTACAAGGTGCTCGCGGAGAACGCCGATCTGATCGAAAAGCGCATCGGCGCCAGGGTAAAGGTCAAGAGGATCGTCGAGATCAACACCGCGAGATACGATACCCCGGGAGTCCCCAGGGAGGTGTTCACGCCGGATTACTCCGACGTCCTGAACGATCCCGACATCGATATCGTCGTCGAGATGATCGGAGGCGTGGAACTTGCCAGCAGATTCATGCTCCAGGCGCTCGAGCGCGGCAAGCACGTCGTCAGCTCCAACAAGGCGGCGCTGGCGGTCAATATAAGAAAGATGAACGAGACGGCGAAGGCGAACGGATGCATGCTAAGATACGAGGCGTCCGTGTGCGGCGCGATACCCGTGATGAACGCGCTGTCGACCTCGCTTTCCGTAAACAACATAAAGAGCATAAGAGGGATCGTCAACGGCACCTCTAATTATATCCTCACGAAGATGGAGGAAGAGGGGCTCGCGTACGACGTGGCGCTGCGCCAGGCGCAGGAGAACGGCTTTGCCGAGCAGGATCCGACGGGCGACGTCGAGGGCTTCGATTCCGCGAACAAGATCGTCCTGCTCGCCGCTATCGCCTACGGCGAATACGTTCCTCCCGAAGAGGTCGACAGGACCGGCATAAGCGGCATCACTCCGGCGGATATCGAGGCGGCGAGGGAGAAGAACTGCAGGATCAGACTGATCGCCGGCGCCCGCAGAGAGGACGGGAAGCTCAGACTCAGCGTAAAGCCCGAACTGATCCCCTGCGACGACATACTCGCCAGCGTGCGAAACGAGTTCAACGGCATAACGATAACCGGCGACATGTCCGGCGACATATTCTTCTACGGTCGCGGCGCGGGCTCCGTTCCCACGGGCGCCGCCGTCGCGGGCGACGTGGCGGAGATAGCCGCGTGCGTCGCGAGAGATACTCACAGGGTCGCCATAGCGACGTCGAGGGTCTGATGTCGCTGCTGAGCGGAAAAGACGCGAAGAAAGCCTGGGAGCTCCTGCTGAAGGAGTATCCAGACGCCGGCTGCGAGCTCGATTTCGACAGCGCGTTCCACCTTCTGGTGAGCGTCGTGCTGTCTGCCCAGACCACGGACAAGGCTGTGAATAAAGTCACTCCGGCGCTGTTCGCAATGGCGCCGGACGCTTTTGCGATGGCTTCGCTTCCCGCGGAAAAGATCGAGGAATGCATACGCAGCATAGGTCTGTACAGGACCAAGGCCGCCAACCTTAAAAAGCTCTCCGCGGCGCTCTGCGAAGAGCACGGCGGAGAGGTGCCTTCGGAATACGGCGAGCTCGTCGCTCTGCCGGGGGTCGGCCGCAAGACTGCGAACGTCGTCCTGGCGGAAGCCTTCGGCCAGCAGCGCATAGCCGTCGACACGCACGTCTTCAGGCTGGCGAACAGGATAGGGTTCGTCGGGGAGGACGACGTCGTAAAGACTGAGGAAGCTCTCATGAAGCTTTTCCCGAAGGACATCTGGAGACGCATGCACCACGCCCTCATTTGGCACGGGCGCAGGGTGTGCCACGCGAAAAATCCCGACTGCGACAACTGCTGCCTGGCGGGTCTCTGCAAGCACAACTGACGCGGGGATCATATGGCACTGCACGTAGTACTCGTAAATCCGGAGATACCTCCGAATACAGGCAATATATCGAGGACCTGCGCCGCCACGGGCGCTGTTCTGCATCTCGTAAAGCCTCTCGGCTTTTCGATAGACGACAGGACGTTAAAGCGCGCGGGGCTGGACTACTGGCCTTATCTGAAGCTCGAGGTCCACGAGAGCTTCGGGGAGTTCCTCGAAAAGTACGCCGGAAGACGCATGTGGCTGGCGACGACTAAGGGCCGGAAATACTATACACAGGTAACATACCGCGACGAAGACATGCTGCTGTTCGGCCGCGAGACGGCAGGTCTTCCGAGGACTTTTATCGAAGAACACATCGAAAGCGCTATACGCATTCCAATGAGCGAGGGTACCAGGCTGCGGTCCTTCAATCTTTCCAATTCGGCATCCATAGTCCTGTTTGAAGCCCTCCGTCAGCTCGGTTTCCCTGATCTGGCATAGTTTTGTATCTATTTTGACAACAGCTGTATCGCAATCGTCAGGTACGCGGACGATGCTTTTTTGTTTGCTTATAATTTTTGCAGGAGGACCAGTGGCAAAAATGCTGAGCATGGGCGAAAGACTCAAAGCGATACGCGAGAAGACAGGGCTGTCACAGAGGGCGATGGCCAGGACCATAGGAGTGACTCCGAACAGCTACGCCAATTACGAAAACGACCGAAGGACCATCCCCGCCCCGGCGCTCCGCGAATTCTGCAGAAGCTTCAACGTGACCGCCGACTACGTGCTCGGACTTGCCGATTATCCCTTCGTTATCTCAACGGACGATGACGAAGCGCTCGTTATCGCCGCGAAGTACCGTCTCCTTTCAAGGGAGGACCGGATACGCATCGCCGAGCGCATCGACGTCTACTTCGAAAGGAGCGGAGAGAATGGATTTCGGGAACAACGAGGAGAGGATCGCGTATTATGAGCGGTTCATAATCACTAAAACGAGGGCGCTCCTGCGGCGCCTCGAACGCCTGCTGAGCTGCGCCAGCGACGCCGAGGACATACTGCAGGAGACGCTGATGAAGGCATGGACGCATCTAGAACAGCTGCGCGATCCGGAGCATCCGGAGCGGTGGCTGTTTTCTATTGCGGACAACGAGGCGAGATCGTTCATGGCCAGAGAGAGCAGGAACAGGAGAACGTGGGAATCGCTGCTGCCGTTCATCTCCGACAGGTTCGATCCGGGTCTGAGCGCCGAGATCGTGGAGCGGATCGCTTATAAGGCCGCGTCCATGCTCACGAAGCGGCAGAGGGATTATCTGGTCTACTCGGTCATGGAACGATTGAGCCCGAAGCAGGTCCGCGCCATAATGAAGGTCAGCGAGAGCGTCCGGAGCTCCGGCCTCAGCAGGGCGAAGCGCAGGTTTTATAAAATTTATAAAGAACTTAGTGAAGATCTTTAAAAATGTGGTATAATACTAAAGTTATGAAAACGATTGCAAGATAAAGCGTTCATTTTTCTGAAAGGAGAAGGAAAAAATGAAGAAGAGCGTAAAGGATATAGATATCAAGAATAAGAAGATCATATGCCGCTGCGATTTCAACGTTCCCATGCAGGACGGAAAGATCACCGACGACTTCAGGATCGTCTCTGCTCTTCCGACCATCGAGTATATGCTGGGCGAGAACGCGGCCGTCATTCTCATGTCGCACATGGGCAAGCCCAAGGGATCCCCGAAGCCCGAGCTCAGCCTCGCGCCCGTCGCTGAGAGGATATCGGAGCTCATCGGAAGGCCCGTCATATTCGCCGACAGCGACGTCGTCGTCGACGACAGCGTGCGCGAAAAGGCCGCTGCGCTCAAGGGCGGCGAGGTCATGCTGCTCCAGAACGTGCGCTACAGGATAGAAGAAGAAAAGAACGATCCCGCGTTCGCAAAGGACCTCGCGTCCCTCGCCGAGATATTCGTGAACGACGCGTTCGGAACGGCGCACAGGGCGCACGCCTCAACGGCGGGCATAGCCGATTATCTCCCGGCCGTCAGCGGATTCCTCATCGAGAAGGAGCTCAAGTTCCTCGGAGAGGCCCTCGACGACCCGAAGCGCCCGCTCGTAGCGATCCTCGGAGGATCCAAGGTCAGCGACAAGATCGGCGTTATAAACAACCTCATCGAAAAGGCTGACGCAATAATAATCGGAGGCGGAATGGCCTATACGTTCCTCCGCGCGAACGGCCTTTCGACCGGAACTTCGCTCTGCGAAGAGGACAAGCTCGATCTCGCCGTCGAGCTTCAGAAGAAGGCGGCCGACAGGGGCGTCAAGCTGATGCTCCCGGTCGACAGCAAGATCGGCGACAGGTTCGCCGCGGACTGCGAGGTAAAGACCGTCGCAAGCGACGCGATGCCCGACGGCTGGATGGGCATGGATATAGGACCCAAGACGATAGAGATGTACACGGAGGCTGTCAAGGGCGCCGGAACCGTCGTCTGGAACGGACCGATGGGAGTGTTCGAATTCCCCGCGTTCGAGGACGGAACGAAGGCCGTGGCCGAAGCTATGGCTTCCTGCGGCGCGCGCACGATCATCGGAGGCGGAGACAGCGCTGCCGCTGTCGGAAAGTTCG
>JAEEVI010000151.1 GCA_016287035.1 Bacillota bacterium | reverse complement strand
TTTTTATTATCCGTATCTTTCATATTTTTGTTATCCGTATCGTACATCTTCTGTTTCTCCTTTTTATCACTGCCCCGGCATCGCCGGCCGCGTAAGACGCGTTTGTTCGAGGGATATCTCCCCCCTGCACCATACTATTCGGAGGCAGCACGCGGATTTTCGGGGTCGTTCGGGGAAATTTTTAAAAAGGGGCCTCATTTCTTGCAACGAGGCCCTTTTGGACCGCATTTGCCAAGAGAATTCTTGCTCAGGACATCATTTTTTGAAGGAAAGCAAGACAAAAAATCCGCGCAGGAGATCTCTGCAACAAAATAGCCCGCGAACGGTTGGATCGTCTTGCTTCAGAACTAAAAACAGCCACTTCTGCAAGATACGGTCTTGCAGAGAGCCTCCTTTTTTGCGGAATAGCAAGATAGACGGGATGTTGGTGTTTTTCGGCGGATGGAGGCAGGATAAGAGAGCGTGACGCAGGCGCTCACGGCAGAAACATGCGGCAAGCGCGTCAGGCAGGCGCCCGCAGCAGGAACATGCGGCAGGCGCTCACCCAGACGCTAATGGCAAGTGCTTACGGTAAGCGCGTCAGGCAGACGCCGCGGCCGGAGCGATTCCGCTTACCCGAAGGAAGCGCTATATCTGCTGCGCGAGCAGGCTCCTGTATATCGCCAGGTCCTCGTCCTTGAAGACGTTGAATACGACCTTTATGCCGCTGCCGGTGCGGGCCTTGTAGGAGCTGACCGCCTCCACGGCGATCTCAGCGGCCCTCTGGTTCGGGAACATGAACACCCCGGTGGAGATGCAGCAGAAAGCTATGCTGCCGGCCCCGTACTCGTCAGCGAGGGCCAGGCACGACCTGTAGCAGGACTCGAGGAGCGATTCGTGCTCGCGGTGCAGCTTCCACTGCACGACAGGCCCGACGGTGTGGATCACCCAGCGGCACGGGAGGTTGAAGGCCGGCGTTATCTTCGCCTGCCCGGTGGGCTCCTCGTAGCCCTGCTTCTGCATAAGCTCGCTGCAGTAATTGCGCAGCTGCACGCCCGCGTAGGTGTGGATGCAGTTGTCGATACAGTTGTGGTTCGGCCTGTAGCAGCCCGTCATGCCGCTGTTCGCGGCGTTCACTATCGCGCCGCACGCGAGCCGCGTTATGTCGCCCTGCCAGAGGTAGATGTCCGGAAGGACCGGCTCGAGCATGTCGAGCGTGACGATCCCCCTTTCCGCGTTGACCTGACGGAGGTACTCGTCCTGCACCCTCTCGAACTCCGGCGTGACCGGCGCGGCGACGCGCACGTTCATCAGGGCGCGCAGCAGCTGGCGCTGACCGTCCTCGTCTTCGGGGATCTCGATGTCTGCGTACTGCTCCTGCTCGGCCGTAAGAGCCTTTATCAGATAGAGCCTTCTTTCGTTCTGATCCATGACAAACCTCCGCCTGCGGCTTTTTCAGGATAATTATATCACAGGGGTTGACACGGGCGGGCTATTATCAAAAAATTAGAGACAGACAGCCGCGCGTTCGCGCGGGTCGAACTGCAGGGGACAGGATATGGACATCGGAACCGACTTCACACGGAAAAGACTGGAACGGGCCGCGCGGACCGCGGCACTGGCGCTCCTGATCGTCGCGGCGTCGCTGTGCGCGGCCTTCGCGTCGGAGCGGGACGTAACTCTTCAGATAAACGGCAAAACTCTCGAGTTCAGCGAATACCTCGGGATACCGTACATAAACAATGACAACAGGACGATGGTCCCCGTGAGGCTCCCGATGGAGACGTACGGCTGCGAAGTCACCTGGAACCAGGATCTGCAGAGGGTCTCCGTCAAAAAGGACGGAAGGACCGTCGATCTGTTCATCGGCAGGCCGGTCATATACGTAGACGGTCTGGCGAAGCCGATCGACACGAGCCCCGTGCTCGAAAACTCCAGGACGTATCTTCCGATACGCGCGGTGTTCGAGGCGTTCGACGCGTCGGTGGAATGGGACGCGGCGACATATACCGTAAGCGTCTTCTCGCCGGACTACGAGGCATCCTCACAGGCGAGCCCCGGCGCTCTCACAGGGCCGGACCAGACGCAGAGCGGTCAGACCACGCCCGCGGGGATCGTAACGTCTTCGGCGATCGCCCCGCTCCATTCGACGAAGACAGTCGAATACAAGTGGTCCACGGGATGGGGGCGCAGCGCCCGCAGATGGACCTACACGGCCGAGCTGAGCGACGAGCTGTACGATTACTACAGGAGCCGTCCCCGCGGCATATACAGCGACGAGGACTACATACCGTATCTGACGGACTCCTACGACGACGGCCAGATGGCGCGCCTCGCCGTCTGCTTCGACGAAGCCCAGGAGACCTACGGCATGACGGAATTCGAGAAGATCGAGCTGATGATCGCGTTCGTCCAGTCGCTCGAATACGTGGCCGACGAGGAGTGGACGCAGGACTACGACGAATACCCGAAGTATCCGTACGAAACGTTATACGACGGCTGCGGGGACTGCGAGGACACGTCGGTGCTGCTCGCCGCGATGCTGCGCGAGGCCGGCTACGGCTGCGCGCTCATCTTCTTCCCGGACCACATGGCCGTCGGCATAGCGGGCGGCGACGGGATATACGGAACGTATTACAGATCCGGCGGCTACAAATATTTCTACGTGGAGACGACGTCCCCGGGCTGGGGCATAGGCGAGGTCCCCGACGAGTACGCAGGCATGGACGCCTGGCTCTACGTCGTCGAGCCCGAATGATCGAAGATATCGGAAAGTATCTGCGGATCGTAATCCACGAACAGACCGTCCGCGGCCATCATTAAGAGGGCGTCTTTCCCCACCCAGGCAAGCTCCGTCACCTCGCTCTCGAGGATCGTGAACGCCTCGATCGGAAGATCCGCCGTGACGCGGAAGAAATCGTCGAAGATCCAGCGGAACGGCACAGAGAGCACGAAGCTGACGTCCTGAGGCCTGCACTCGAGCCCGACCTCTTCGGCCGTCTCGCGCAGCGCCGCTTCCTGCGCGGTCTCCCCCGCCTTCGCGAAACCTCCGGCCGACAGATCCCAGATCCCGGGATACCTGTCCTTTTCCGGGCTCCGCCGCTGAACGAGGAGCTCTCCCTTAGCGTTGAACACGCACATATGGACGACCTGCATGTACCTGCCCTCTGGCGGTACGGTGTCGCGCGGGCTCGTCTCGCCCGTCGGTCTGTGATCTTTGTCGTAGAGATCGACTATCTCCATGATAAGCTCCCGCTTTCTTCCGTGATAAGCATATTATACCACCGGCGCGCCGGTCGTCCTGTTTTTTCTTCTCTTTCTGATCCCGCGGGCGATAAGGAACGCGGCGGCCAGGAGCACGACGGCCGCGAGCACGGCCGAAGCCGCGAGCACGGCTGAAACGGCGGCAGCGACGACGACGTCGGCCGTATTCCCCGCGATATCGAACACTATATAGCTTCCCACCGTCTCGGCAGGCAGAAGCTCCCAGCCGGAGCCGGTCTTTTCGAATACCAGCAGGCTGGCCGCGGGAAGCCCCGTATCCGGCAGATACCGGATCTGGTGAGGACCTTCCGCGCCGGTAACGCTTATGTGCCACTCCTCGAGCTCGAACAGCTTCCACATGCGCAGGCGCTCCATGAACCCGTCGCGCATATAGCTGAAATCGTCGTATTTCTTCGTGACGGAGATCGTGTCGCCCTCGCTGAACCTCCCGGCCGCGAAGAATATCGGCCTGCCGTCCGCGCGCCTGTTCAGGCTCGCGACTGCCGTTATGTCGTCGTGATACTCGGCCTCGAGCGTCTTGTCGAACCTTATGTTGCTGAGGCTGATATACGGCCACGTGCCGTAGCAGCCGTCCTTTGCGGGGATCTGCGGATACGCGTCGGGACCGAGCGAGCTGCCGTATCCGACCTTCAGCTGCTTTATGACCTCTCCGTCCGCGATGAACTTCACCGTCATGCCGCGGAACTCGTCCGGAAGCCCTTCGAGCTCCAGGAGCTCCCCGTACGGCACCTTGTGAGCCTCGCTGTCGAAGCTGTAGCGGTTGACGCCGCCGAGCACGTCGGAGCAGAAGGTGTTGCCGCTGAGCTCTCCGCCGTCAGCGCCGCTTATTGCCCCGATGAACTGCGAATACCGGGTTATCTCCGGCATCGCGACGCAGCCGCGCACTGAGCACGTGCTGTTCTTTTCCCTGCTGTCGGCGCCGGGAGCGCCTATGATGCCGCCGATATAGCTTCCTCCCGAGAGGCTGGCCTTCGACCAGCAGTTTTCGATGGAATTGCCCGACCAGCCGGCGATGCCGCCGACATAGTCGCCGTCCTCGCTCGATACGGTCCCGTAAGCCCTGCAGCCGCTGATGATCCCGAAATCGGCGTAGCCGCAGATGCCCGCGGCGTAGTTCTTCTTGGCCGTCACGCTGCCGCTGTTTTCGCAGTCCGCGATCAGAGCCTTTATCTCGTAGACGGTCGTTATGAACGAATACGCGGTGTCCGGCGCGTCGCCCTCCGGGTCGAGCGAATCGTAGATGTACATAGAGCCGGCGATGCCGCCGACGTCGACGTCTCCCTCGACGCTGCCGGTGTTGACGCAGCCTCCGACCCTTCCCATCGTGATCGACGACGGATCGCCGCCGGAGGTATCCGATATGTAATTGGTGAGATCGGTCCGTGCCGCGGATTCGAGACCGTCGAGGGCGAGGTCCGAGGTCCGGGACGCCCTTCCGTTTATATCCTTTATGTCGCCCGAGAGGCTGTCCGACGCCCTCTGAGCCTCGGAATTGACGGCTTCGAGGTCGCCCGTCACGGCGCTCAGCGCGTCGTAGAGCTCCTGCGCCGCTTCGTCGCCTTTCGCGCCGAGCTCGCTGAGCTGCAGGCCCTCCCTGGAGTTCAGATATCCGAGCACGCCGTCCGCCGCGCGGACGGATGCCCTGGCGTCGTCGGCGGCCTGGGTGAAGTGGCCCATCGCCGCGCGCAGGCTGACGGAAGCGTTCTGCACGGCCGTCATGTAGCTCTGTATGGCGGCTGCGGTGCTCGCGCCCTGCCCCGCCGCGCTCAGATAGCCGGAGGCTTCCTTCAGGTCCGCCGAGCCGAGCGACAGCTGCTCGGAGACGCCCATCAGGTTTCCGGAAACGTCTCCCATCTTCTCAAGAGCTTCGTCCGCCGTGCGCGAGACCCTGTTTATCTCCTCGGCGTCGCTGTCCGCGACGTCCGACACGATGTCAGTAAGGGCGTGAGCCTTCTGCTCAGCGTCGTCGATGTTTCTGTTGAGCGCAGAAAGGCGGCTGTTCAGGGACGCCGAATAAGCCGCCGCGTCGTCAGCCGCGGAATCTATCGCCGCTGTGAGCGCGCGCATCTCCGAGCGCACCTGGCCGATGTTGAGGTCGTTCGTGCGCGAGAGGATGTCAGGCTCCGCCATTCCGACTATGCCTCCGACGTCCTTTCTGCCGAAGACCGCGCCGTTGTTTGTGCAGTTCTCGATCCTGCCGCTGCTGCGTCCGGCTATGCCGCCCCTGTTGTAGCCGACGTGGCTGTAGCCGACGCGGCCGTGGTTGATACAGGAGACGATCTGCCCGCTGCTGCGCCCGGCGATGCCGCCGCAGTCCGCGGAGATATTGAAATTCCCGATGCTCCCGCCGTTCAGAACGTCCCTTATGTCGAAGTTGAGCTCGTCCGGCGTTATCGCGGGATCGATCGTGTCGGTGTCCACGAAGCACCGCGCGGAGCAGTTCTCGATGAGGCCCCTGTTCTCGCCGGCTATCCCGCCGGCGCCGTTGACGCTGTAAACGAGGCCCACCGCGCCGCAGCCGGATATGACCGCGCCCTCCTCGCTGAGCCCTGCGACGCAGCCGGTGCAGTCCTTTCCGCTGACGCTTCCGGAGAAGCTGCAGCCCGTTATGGTCCCGCGGTTGACGCCGGCTATGCCTCCGACGCACGTACCGCTGCCCGAAGGCAGCACGTCGCCGCGGACGCTCACGTTCTTTATAACGCCCTTTTCCTGGACCGTCGCGAACAGTCCCGCGGGGGAATAGCTCCCGCTGACGGAAAGTCCGGATATGACGTGCCCGGCGCCGTCGAACTCGCCGCCGAAGCCCGCTATGGGCGTGAAATCCCTGCCGGAGAGATCTATGTCCTCAGTCAGGACGACGCGCAGGCCGTCCGACCAGATGTCGCCCGCGCAGCGCTGCGCGAAGCGCTCGAATTCTCTGGCGTCCGAGATATATATCGTCTCGGGGCTTCCGTCTCCGTCCGCCGCCGCGAAGCACGGGACGGATATCGCGACGAGCGCGGCGAGCGCCGCGGCCGCCGCGCGCCTCAAAAGCCTATTCTTCATCCGCGGCCGCCTCCTTTCCACGCGCGGGCTCCCGCGCGCCGCCCTCCTGCGGCTGCGCCGAGCCCGAGAGTATCACGAGATTCACGTCTCCGTCGACGGTCCCGCGCACTATGCCCGACACCGTGCCGCGGATCTCTCCGCGGACGAGGCCGTCGACGACCGTCACGCCCGAGCCGAGATGGCGCCGTAAATTTACCGGCACCGAGAACGACGTCTTGTCGACGATCCTCGAGCCTACGAGCAGTATCTGCGGAAGCACGAGCATTACCAGCGCGACCGAGATGACCGTGCCGCGGCCTATGCTCTGGCCGATGCCGACGATCGTTCCCTCGGAGGTCATGTGGCCGATCAGGAAACCGCTGACCGCCAGGATCGTCGCGGACGTTATTATCGTCGGGAGAGCGAAGTTGAGCGTGTCGATGATCGCCTCGCGGCTCTCCATCCTGTTCTTCACCTCGGAGAACCTGCTCGCGATGACGATAGCGTAGTCTATGTTCGCGCCCATCTGTATCGCCGAGACTATCAGATACGCTACGAAGAACAGATCCACGCGCGTAAATACCGGTATCGAGAAGTTGATCCAGATGCTCCCCTGGATGACGAGTATCAGCAGTATCGGCATCCCCACGGATTTGAACGTGAAGAGCAGCACCACCAGAACTATGAGTATCGAGACTACGCTCACGACGATGTTGTCGCGCGCGAACGATTTCTTGAATTCGTACGAGTTCGTTGAATTGCCGACGAGATATATGTCGCCGTCCGGATAGTAGGTCCGCGCGACGTCCTTCATCTCGTCGGTGAAGGCGTACGTCTCGTCGCCGCTCTCCGGAAGGTCGAGGGAGACTATTAGCCTGCTGTACTCCTCGCCCTGCAGCTGCAGCCTCGCGTTCGTCATGGCCTTGCGCGCGTCCTGCAGTTTATCCGCGACCTCGCTGTCGAGCGTCACGTAGCCCTTGTCGACCTCGTCGGCGACGAACAGGAACATGTCGATGAGCGGCACGCTGTAGCCGGAGACTCCGCTGACGATCCGCCCGTACTCGTCGTTCTCCGCCGCGTACGCGGTGTATATGAGCTGCGCGGCCTCGTAGTCGAGATCCGCGAGCTCGGCGAACTGGCGCGGCGTGAGCCTGTCAGTTAGGCAGTAGCCGCCGAGAGCCTCGATGTTGGCGAGACCAGTGGCCGACTTCACCTGCGGCATCGACTCGTACTTTCTGAGCAGCCTCTCCTCTCTCTTGTAGTCGCCGGCGGGCACGAGGACCGCGACGGGATTCGAGGAGGTGAAGTTCTCGCTTATCATGCTCTGCGCGATCTGCACGTCGTTCAGCTTCGGCGTCTTTATCGTGTCGTAGCCGTAG
>JAEEVI010000150.1 GCA_016287035.1 Bacillota bacterium | reverse complement strand
GAGGAACGTCTATTTCCGAGAGCATACGCACGATAATACTCGATCCGAAGAACACGGAGATGAATATCGCTGCGTAGGCGCTTCTTTACGCAGCTTCGAGGGCGCAGCTCGTCTCCCAGGTGATACGCCCCTCGCTGGAAAAGGGCAAGATCGTCATATGCGACAGGTTCATGGATTCCTCGATCGCGTATCAGGGCTATGCCAGAGGTCTCGGGGATTCCGTGCGCGTGATAAACGAGTTCGCCATACAGCAGCTCCAGCCCGATCTCACGTTCTTCCTCGACCTTCCGCCCGAGGCGGGCCTGAGGAGGGCCGCTCTCAACGGCTTTCCGGACAGACTCGAGCAGGAGAGCCTGGATTTTCACAACGCGGTCTACAGAGGATATCAGGAGCTCGCGAAGCTCTATAAGGACAGATACGTGCGCATAGACGCGTCCAGATCCGCGTCAGCCGTGCACGAGGACATCGCGGAGGTCTTTGCCCGGTATGTCTCTGAAAACCATTGAACACGACAGGGCACTGTGCGAAAGGCTCATGAATGCCGCTGAGAGCGGCAGGGTACTGCACGCGTATCTTCTGACCGGCCCGAAGGACCGGACGGAGGAGATCGCCATGGCTTTCGCTAAGGCTCTTCTCTGCGATGATCCGCGGGAAGGCTGCAGCTGCGGAACGTGTTCTTCCTGCCGCAGGTTCGACCATTCGAACCACGAGGACATGATAGTCGTAAAGCGGGATACCGGCAGGCTGCTCACCCAGGATATCGAACAGCTGCAGTCCCGGCTCATATACAGACCGTACGGCCGCCGGCGCGTCGTCGTGATATGCGACGCGGACACGATGCAGCAGACGCCTCAGAACAAGCTGCTGAAGACTCTGGAGGAGCCATCCGGCGATACGGTGTTCATACTGCTCGCGGAAAGGCGCGACGCGCTCCTTGCGACGGTGCTTTCCAGATGCAGTTCTTTCGCAGTGTCCTCGGGAAGCGCTCCGTCGTCGGACGTGAGCCTCGCGTGCGCCGCGAAGTTCGCGGAGCTGTACGCGGGAAGGGCGCCGTTTTACAGACTTAAAGAGGCGGTCGCGCCTATCCTGGACGAAAAGGACGAGCAGCGCCGGCTGGCGCTCGAATTCGCGGAGATCGTCGAGAGCGTGCTTTCGGACGCTCTTCTGATACGAAGCGGGGCCGAAGCGGCCGCCTGCGGAGAGTTCGGCGATATCGCGGCTTCGATCGCTTCCTCCAGATCCGGGGAGGAACTGATAAAAGCAGTAAAGCTCGCGGAGGGATCCGCGACTAACATAAAGTTATCGTACAGCGCAGGCTACGCTCTCAAGAGCCTGTGTCTCAATATTTGACGGAGGAGCCAATGCAGAAGGTCGCATCAGTCAGGTTCAAGACGGCGGGAAAGCTCTATTATTTCGATCCGGCAGGGATCGAGCTTTCGGACGGCGATAACGTGATAGTCGAGACCGTAAGAGGCGTGGAGTTCGGGGCCGTTTTCGGAGATCTCAAAGAGATCGACGAGAGCGAGATCGTATCGCCCCTCAAGCCCGTCCTTCGCAAGGCCGGAGAGGCCGATATCGCGAGGAACGCCGAGAATCAGAAGAAGACGGAGCGCGCCCGCGTGATCTGCCTCGAAAAGATAGAAAAGCACGGGCTGGATATGAAGCTGGTCGACGTGGAATACACGTTCGACAATTCCAAGCTCATATTCTATTTTACTGCCGACGAGCGCGTCGATTTCCGCGAGCTCGTAAAGGATCTCGCGTCTGTCTTCAAGACGCGCATCGAGCTGCGCCAGATAGGCGTCCGCGACGAGATGAAGCTGATGGGCGGCATAGGCTGCTGCGGAAGGGAGCTTTGCTGCACGAGCTGGATGGGCGATTTCCAGCCCGTCTCGATCAAGATGGCAAAGGTCCAGAACCTTTCGCTCAATCCCATCAAGATCTCCGGAACGTGCGGGAGGCTCATGTGCTGCCTGCAGTTCGAGAACGAGGTATACGCCAAGCTCAAGGTGGGCATGCCTTCCGTTGGCGAACGGATCACGACGCCGGACGGCGAGGCCGTGGTGGCGGACGTCAACATACTCGAGAACAAGATAAAGACGAGGCTCATCCTCGAGGAAAAGACCGAGGACAAGCCCGAAAAGCTCTCGAGCGAGTATTATACGTACGGCAAGGAAGATATAAAGCGCAGGGAAAAGAAAAAGCCGCCGCAGCCGAGCCAGGAGGCTCAGCAGTCCGGCGACGCGCCTAAGAAGAGGAAGAACCGCAGAGGTTCGCGCAAGCACAGACCTTCGCAGGAGGGCGCGGCGCAGAACGAGGCGCAGCAGGCGCCGGAAGGTCCGGAGCTTTGATATGACCTGTTCCGAGACGATCGACGAGATAGGCTTCGGAGGTCTAAAGCTGATACAGGACGCGGACGGTTTCAGGTACGGCGTCGACGCCGTGCTGCTCGCGGATTACGCGGACGTTCCGCGCGGATCGGCTGTCATGGATATGTGCACGGGCAGCGGAGTCGTTCCGCTGATCCTTTATCACAAGTATTCCCCGCGGACGATAACAGGCATCGATTTCAACAGGCGCGCGGCGGATCTCGCGGCGCGCAGCGTGCAGCTCAACGGACTTTCGGACGTGATCGATATCGTGTGCGCGGACGTGATGGACGCGCACAGTCTGTTTGGCGCGGAGAGCTTCGATGCCGTCACGTGCAATCCCCCATATATGGAAAAAGGCAGGGGCGTCGCTTCGGGAGCGGACGCCAGACACGCGGCCAGGCACGAAACTACAGCGGCTCTGGCCGATTTTTGCCGCGCGGCAGGTCATCTGCTCAAAAGAGGGGGGACGTTCACGATAGTCCACAGGCCGTCGCGCCTCGCGGACATCTTCGAATGCTGCAGAAGCGCGGGGCTGGAGCCCAAAAGGATGAGGCTCGTCGCTCCCCACGCCGCGGATCCCGCGAATATCGTGCTTATCCAGGCTGTGAAGGGCGCAGGAAAAGAGCTCCGGACGGATCCGCTTCTCGTAGTGAGAGACGGCGCCGGAGGATTCAGTCCCGAGATAATGAGGATCTATGAACGGAGTTCGGATTAGGGCGCGACGCTAAAAAAGCGGCCCGCCGTGCGGACCGCGCGCCGCTTCGTTGATTCAGATCTTCTTGAGCTTTGCAAGGCACTTTTTGCAGACGTTCTTGCCTTCGAACTGGATGACGTCCGTAGCCTCGTTGCAGAATATGCAGGCGGGCTGGTACTTGCGGAGGATTATATCTTCACCCTCTACGAATATCTCGATAGGGTCGGTCTCTTTGAGGTCGAATGTGGTTCTCAGCTCCTTGGGTATAACGATACGTCCGAGCTGATCTAATTTTCTGACAATACCTGTTGCTTTCATTTACTATTCTCCTAATGTAAACGGCTCCATAAAGATATTCTACAAGAATATCGAAAAAATTCAAGAGCTTTCGTCACAATGGATTATTTTTTAAATAGCCCGATCAGTCCGGACATCGCGTTGACGACGTTTGTCGCGGCTTTGAAGGTGCTTCTGTTTCCGTGCACTATGTTCGCCATGTCGGATGTCGCGTTTCCGACCTTTATTACGGCGGCCTTGATACCTTCGGTGCCATCCTTCGCGTCGGCGACGATGACCTGCGCGTCCTTTACGATGACCTGCGCGTCCTTGGCGATGACCTGCGTCTCCTTTATCGTCGCCTGAGTCTCCTGCATCAGACTGTCGAGGGTATCCACGGTCTTCTGAAGCTTGCGCAGCAGAGCGATGAGATAGATGACGGCGATGATCGCCGCTATGAGCAGTATCGCTATCAGCAGTTGATTGTAGGATATGTTGATCATCTGCACCTCCTGTTGTTCCAACTGATTTTAGTATGCTTCACTTTCCCGTCATTTGCAAGGCATTTTGACAAACCCCGCCGCTCTGCATATAATAAAAACAGTTTAGAGACACTGATCGCGGAGGACGTCGTGGCAAAGTTCATCATTAAACAATCGGGCCCGCTCACAGGCGAGGTCGAGATAAGCGGTTCGAAAAACGCGGTGCTGCCGATAATGGCCGCGACGCTGCTCACGGCGGAACCGTGCGAGATCGACGACGTTCCGCATCTCAAGGACGTCGAGGTGATGTGCGAGATCCTCAGGAGCATGGGCGCCGTCGTCCGCGAGGACTGGGATACGCACACGCTGTTCATCGACACTTCCGGCCTCTGCACTTCGGAGGCTCCGGCGGAGCTCGTAAAGCTGATGAGGGCGTCGATATTCATAATGGGGCCGCTCATCGCCCGCACCGGCTCGGCGAAGATCGCGCTTCCCGGAGGATGCTCGATCGGCAACAGGCCGATAGACCTTCACAATAAAGGCCTTCGCCAGCTCGGCGCCGAGATACACATGGAGCTGGGAAGGGTAAAGGCCTCCGCCGAAAAGCTCGAGGGAGCGCTCGTATATCTGGATTTTCCGAGCGTGGGCGCCACGGAGAACATCATGATGGCCGCGACGCTTGCCGACGGTATAACGACCATAGAAAATGCGGCGGAAGAGCCGGAAATAGTAGATCTGGCTAACTTCCTCAAGAAGATGGGCGCCCGCATAAAAGGCGCCGGTACGGACACCATAAGGATCGAGGGCGTTCCGGAGCTCCACGGCACGAAGCACCCGGTCATCCCGGACAGGATCGAGACCGGCACGTTCATGGTGGCCGCCGCGATAACGCGCGGCGACGTGCTGATAAAGAACGCCATACCGGGGCACGTAAGGCCTGTCATGGCAAAGCTCATGGAGTGCGGCGCGGTCGTGAACGACGAGGTCGACGGGCTGAGGGTCCGCGGCGATCTAAAGCCGCTCGTCGCTACGGACATAAAGACGCTGCCTTATCCGGGCTTCCCGACGGATCTTCAGGCGCTTTTCATGGCGCTGCTCGCGACGGTCGAGGGGACCAGCACGATAATCGAGACGGTCTTCGAGAACAGGTTCATGCACGCTCCTGAGCTCGCGAAGCTCGGCGCGAACATATCTGTCAACGGCCTCACGGCCACGGTCTCCGGAAACGAATACGGACTTCGCGGTGCGAGCGTCACGTCGACGGATCTGCGCGCGGGCGCTGCGCTCGTGCTCGCGGGCCTTGTTGCGTCGGGGCGCACGGAGGTATCGGATATCTACCACATAGAGCGTGGATACGAGGATCTGGTCTCCAAGCTCAGGGCTCTGGGGGCCGATATCGAACGCGCCGAAGACGATGAGACCGGCGCTTTCGAGGACTGAAGACGCGATAAAAAGCCCGCCTGCGAACAGCAGGCGGGCTTAAGTTTTTTTGATCATTCTATCTCGTACTTCCCTCCGAGCGAGGCGAAGTCGTCCAGGAAGCCGGCATAGACTTTTTCCGCGCAGTGCTCGTCGCTTATCGTTATCGGGCGGTCGAAGCTGCAGGAAGCGATCGCCAGCGACATGAACAGCCACGGATCGCCGTCGCAGTCGAGCACCGCGGTCTCCGCCGAGGCGGCCGCCGCGTCTCCGCGCACAGTGACGGTATCGTCTTCCGCGCTGAACCCGGCGCCCAGAGCCTGAAGGCATCTGCCGATGTGCCGGAATCTGTTGTTCTCGTCGAAGCGCGTCCTGGGGACGCCCGTTATGGATATCTCGGCCTTCTTGGCGCACGCGAGCGCGGAAAAGACAGTAACGAGATCGGGGCACCTCGACGCGTCTATGTTCACTTTCTTGAAGTCCTGGCTGATTATCGAAAAGACGGGGGCGAGATCCTTGTACATGACGGAATCCGTGTCGGGAAGACCGGTGACCTCTATCCTTCCGCCGCCGGCGGAAGACGCGCTCCCGGCGCAGACCCAGAGGGCCGCGAGAGCCCAGTCGTTTCCGGCGGATATCTCGCCGGGCGATTCGTAGACCTGGCGTCCGGGGATGAGTATCTCTCCTTCGCGTTCCTCTATGCGCACGCCGAAGCTGTTCAGGACCGATACAGTGAGATCGATGCCCGTCCTGTCGGTGATGGGGGACGTGAGCTTAATGGTGCTGTCCTCGGCGGCGAGAGGAAGCGCCATGAGCAGCGCGCTGAGGAACTGGGAGGCCTCGTCGCCGTCGAATTCGTAGCTCCCTCCGCGGAGCCTGCCCTGTATGCTGAGCGGATATGAAAAGTTCGAGAACGTTACGCCGCGGAGCGCCATGCGCCCCGTGAGAGGCACCTGGGCGCGCGCGGGCAGCGTCCCGGAGGCTCTGCATTCCGCGGTTATGCCCATGACCGCCGCGATCGCCGTGGCGAGCCTGGCTGTGGTCGCGCTCTGGCGGAAATTGAAATCCACGTGCTGGAGGGGATTCGTCTTTACGAAGGGCTTTATGAGCACTTCGGCTCTGGCGCCTCCGGACTTTTCCACGGCGCATCCGAGCGCTTCGAGACAGTCGAGCGTCGTATCTATGTCCCTGCTCGCGGGGACGTTCTTTACGAGCGTCGGAACGGACGACAGCGCGGCCGCGAACAGCAGCCTCTGCGCGTGGTCCTTTGACGCGGGCGCTTCTATTGTACCGTTGAATACCGAAGGATAGAACTTTATCATGACGACCTCCAATCATGAAGTATATATTTAAAGATCATCTCAGTCAAGAAATGCAAAAACTCCCGCGGTGTGGTATGATTTTCATAAAGGAAGACATCGCTCAACAAGGAGGATCACATGAATCTTACCCGGGACGAGATGAAATACCTCAGGCTCCTGTCGAACAGCTACGGCACCATCGGAGAGGCGGCCGCCGAGATCATAAACCTCACGGCCATACAGAACCTGCCGAAGGGCACCGAGTATTTCTTCAGCGACATCCACGGTGAGTACGAGGCGTTCCGCCACATACTCCGCAATGCTTCCGGCACGATACGGAGGAAGATCGACGAGAGCTTTCCGGAGATGTCCCCCGAGGACAGGCGTTCGCTCGCGACGCTCATCTATTACCCGGAGGACAAGCTCAAGATCATAAAGAAGAACAAGACTGCCGGCGAGCTCAACGCTTTGTACAGGGAGACGATAAACGATCTGCTCATCGTGCTCGAGACGATATCGTTCAAGAACACCAGATCGTATGTCAGAAAGCGCCTTCCGAAGGACTTCGCGTATATCTTCGAGGAGCTCCTGTTCGGAAACAAGGACGGTTATCAGGACTTCAACTACAGGCAGACCGTCATAGATTCGATAATAGAGATAGATCAGGCGGAGCCGTTCATAATCGCGCTCTGCAAGCTCATCCCGGACCTTTCGATATTCAGGCTGCACATAATAGGAGATCTGTTCGACAGAGGCCCCGGCGGCGACATCGTCGCCAAGACGCTTATGAAGTACCACAACGTCGACATCCAGTGGGGCAACCACGATATCCTATGGATGGGCGCGGCGGCCGGGAACAAGGCGTGCATCGCCAACGTCGTCAGGATATGCACCCGCTACGACAACCTCCACACGCTCGAGGTCGGCTACGGCATAAGCCTGCGTCCGCTCGTCACGTTCGCCATGGAGACGTACAGAAAGGATCCGTGCTCGGCGTTCAAGACGAACGTTTCGATCGATGACGCCATGCACGACACGGACATAGCGAGCTTAAAGAAGATAGGCAAAGCCATAGCGATAATGCAGTTCAAGCTCGAGGGCCAGCTGATCGAAAAGCATCCGCACTACGAGATGAACGTCCTGAGGCTGCTCGACAAGATCGACTACGAGAAGGGCACGATAACGATCGAGGGGAAGGTCTACGAGATGTCCGACACGAACTTCCCGACGATCGATCCCGCGGATCCGTACAGGCTCACGGAGGAGGAAGACGCGGTCATGGAGAGGCTGCGCTCCGCTTTCCTCGAGAGCGCGGAGCTTCAGCGCCACATACGCTTCCTGTTCTCCAAGGGAAACCTCTACAAGGTCGTGAACGGAAATCTTCTGTTCCACGGCTGCGTGCCGATGACGGAGGACGGGCGCTTCGACTTCATAGATACGTACGACGGTCCCAAGGACGGCAAGGAGTGGTTCGACTACGCCGAGCGCATGGTCCGCACCGGATACTTCGGACATCACAACGATCCGAACAAGGAGCGCGGCGTCGATTTCTTCTGGTACCTCTGGTGCGGCTACAAATCGCCGCTTTTCGGGAAGAAGAAGATAACGACGTTCGAAAGGCTCTTCATCGACGACGAGTCGACGTGGAAGGAAGAAAAGAACCCGTATTACAAGATCATCGACGACGAGGAGGTAGTCCTTAAGATACTGCGCGAGTTCGGCTGCAACGACAAGTACTCGTGCATAATAAACGGTCATATCCCCGTAAAGAAGGGCACTTCCCCGGTGCACGCCAACGGAAGGCTGTTCTTCATCGACGGCGGATTCGCCAAGGCGTATCAGAAGACGACGGGCATCGCGGGTTATTCGCTCGTGCAGAACTCGTACGGCTTCATACTTTCCGCGCACGAGAGGTTCGAATCGAAGGCGCAGGCGATCGCCGAGGAAAAGGACATCCTTTTCCAGCAGGTGGCCAGGGAGGACGTCGACGGGCGCATGCTCATAAAGGACACCGACGACGGAAAGGCGATGCAGGAGAAGATCGAGGGCCTGAAGATGCTGGTGCACGCTTACCGCACAGGTCTCATAAACCAGAGCGTAGAACAGTAGGACGAAGAGATGAAAAGAGCGTTAAAGGCCGCGGCGCTCGCGGCAGCCATTATGATCGCGCTGTGCGCGTGCTCGGCGGATCTTCCGAAATGGGTCTCCCTCGACAAGCAGGGAGTCCTTACGATACGCGTCGCCGGGGAGGATTTCGAAGGCTTCATGTGCGACGCGGCATCCGAGAGCGGAGCGGTCAGGAGGGTGATGTCGGAGATAACCGAAGATGGCGATTATCTCGCGACGTTCGTCGGACAGGAGAAGGGCGAGGCGCAGATAGTGGTCACGATATCCGACGGCTTCCTGTTCAAGGAGAAGAGGACCGTCGACGTAAAGGTGAAGGGCGAGAAGATAACGAAGGTGCTGGGCACTTCGCAAAAGCTCGCCGGCGAGATCGAGCAGAGCCTGTAGCGTCCGTACGGCGCGTTCAGGTATTCTGAGAAATATTCCTTGCATTTTCCCGGTCCGTATTGTAAACTTATGCGGTACGGAAATCATATTTTAGCCGACGCGGAGGATTGACCGAGTGGCTAAGGAGCTCGCCTGGAAAGCGAGTAGGGCTGAAAGGCCTCGTGGGTTCGAGTCCCATGTCCTCCGCCAGACAAGGCAGCATACTTCGACAGAAGATATGCTGCCTTTTGCTTTGCGGCGTATTAGTTCGCTTTTTTGAAGGGCCGCAATTAAAAGCATTGCATCGCACTTTATTATGTTAGAATAGTATAATAAGTATTTGCTTGGCATAATGGATCCCCGCGGCAGGATCCGGGACGCGGAGCGCTTGCAGGCGGCGCTGTTGAGTGAAGCGAAAAGAGGCGTATTATGAACAACGACGTTTTGATCGCGTTCGGCATTTTTCAAATGGCATTTTTCCTGCTGGACATTTTTATTCTCGCGAATACGGGCCGCAGCATCGCCAGGAAGGGCGAGTATACGTGGTTTTATATCCTTATCGCCATTCATATGGTATATCTTCTGCTCAACACCATCTGGACCATGTCCGAGTACGATCTGATGAGACTCCCGAGAAGCGTCATGCTGGTAGTCTGTACCGTCAGCCTTTGGACAGTGACCGGATGCGCGACCGCTTTCTTTATGTTCACGGTCGAAAAGCTGGATATGCAGCATCTGCAGTCCGGCGCAGGCAGGTGGCTGAGTTGGCTGCCCGCGGCGTTTTCCACCCTGATGATCGTTTCGAGCGTGTGGACGGAGAAGGTATTCTACCTCGATGAAAGCGGCTCCTTCGTTCACGGTCCGATGTACATGCCGATGATGGTGTCGGTCAGTCTGTACCTGCTGGCCATAGCGGCGGTGTCGTTTGCCAATATTTTGCGCAAAAAAACAAGGTTTTTGCGCAAGGCTAACGCCATACTGTTCGTCTCGGTGCTGATCATCATCGCCTTTGTCGTGGCGGACAGCTTTCTGTCAACGGCGTCCGTCCTCCCCGCAGCTATCTTTTCGGTCATCGTCGGGATCTTCATCACCATGCAGGTGGCCAATATCAATTCCGACGCGCTTACAGGCATGAATAACCGCCGCAAGGCGGAGGAATATCTGTCCGACATTATAAGGAATGTCTCGGAGAATAAGCCGGTATACCTTTACATGGGAGACCTGAATAATTTCAAAAAGATCAACGATACCTACGGGCACGCCGTCGGGGATGAGGCGCTCATACTCTGCAGCCGGGCGCTCAAGCGGACGATAGACCGTTACGGCGGATTCGCGGCGCGCTACGGAGGAGACGAGTTCCTGCTCTCCTGGCAGCCGGACAAGGACGCGGTATCCGATCCCGACGCGCTAACCCGGGAACTGAACGCGTTCATGCAGGAGCTGTCGGGCGATAAGCCGTACAGGCTGTCGATGACCATTGGCCACGTCCGCTGCACGGACCCGAAGGAGCCTCTGATCTCCTACATCCGGCAGGCCGACGGCATGCTGTACCGGCGCAAGAGAGCTGCCGGCGTCGGCCGCTGAGCGTTCCGCGGGAGCGCCCCGGGATGTTAAAATCAAATCGTGATAACCACCGTTTTTTAATATCGGATCGATGAACAAGGAGAAAGATATGTTCTGTACCGAATGCGGCGCGAAGATAGACGACGGAGCG
>JAEEVI010000149.1 GCA_016287035.1 Bacillota bacterium | reverse complement strand
GGCGAGGTATTTGAGCAGCTCGAACTCGCGCAGCGTGAGCTCCAGAGGCTCGCCGTTCTTGCGGACCTCGTATCTGTTGAGATCTATCTCCAGATCTCCGAACCGCTGGACGTCCGACGGCTGCTGGGCCTTTTCGCCCATCTCGTCGCTCCGGCGGATGTTCGCCTTTATCCTGGCTATCAGCTCTCTCATGCCGAAGGGCTTGGTGATGTAGTCGTCGGCCCCGAGCTCCAGCCCGAGCACCTTGTCGACCTCTTCCTCCTTTGCCGTGAGCATGAGGATGGGGACGCTGCTCGTTTCGCGGACCCGCTTGCAGACCTCGAATCCGTCCATCACCGGGAGCATGATATCCAGCAGTATGAGGTCGAAGTCGCCCGAAAGCGCGGCGTCGAGCCCGGCCTTTCCGTCGAACGCGGTAGCCGTCTCGTAGCCCTCCCTCTTGAGGTTGAACTGGATGATATCGGAGATAGAAGCTTCGTCTTCTATTATAAGTATGCGCTTTGCATTGCTGTCGGTGCCCATAGCGTCCTCCTTGACAGTTTAGTATAGCACATGCCGTCCGCGCAATGCAACGAGTGACAGAACGGCGGACGCGCGCGCGTAAAAATTTGCGGCTTGCATTTTACGGTCCCCGTGGTATCATATGGCTGTAAACGCGGTCTCATCGCCGCACATATCGTTCGACTGCAATGGCGCAGAAGGTACAGGTACCTCTGCGTCTTTATTATTTTCAGGAGGTGGATTCTATGCATCTTACACCAAGAGAGCAGGAACGGCTGCTCACGCATTACGCCGGCATGCTCGCCAGGGAGCGGAAGGCCCGCGGCCTTAAGCTGAACTACCCGGAGGCCGTCGCGTATATAACGGCCGAGCTTTTGGAGATGGCAAGAGACGGGCTCTCCGTGACGGATCTCATGCAAAAGGGACGCGAACTCCTCGCGGCAGAGGACGTCATGGACGGCGTCGCGGAAATGATCGGCGAGATCCAGCTCGAGGCGACGTTTCCGGACGGCACGAAGCTCGTGACCGTGCACGATCCGATACCTTCCGGAGGAGGGCCCGCGCCGGGGGAGGTCATGACCTGCAGCGGGACCGTCGCGCTGAACGAAGGGCGGGGATCTCTTAGGATGAAGGTCGTGAACACGGCGGACAGGCCGATCCAGGTCGGCTCTCATTTTCACTTTTTCGAAGCGAACAAGGCGCTGGAGTTCGACAGGCGCGCGGCGTTCGGATACAGGCTCGACATAGCGTCGGGAACGGCGGTGCGCTTCGAGCCCGGCGAGACGAAGACCGTCGGGCTCGTCCCGATAGGCGGGAACAGGATCGGCGGCGGGCTCAACAGCCTTACGAACGGATGTATGGACGATGAAGACGTCCGCGCGGCAGCTTTCGAAAAGGCGGCGGCGCTCGGTTTCAAGGGGGTGCGGAGATGATCAGTATCGACAGAAAGACTTACGCGGCCATGTACGGCCCGACGACGGGAGACAGGATCCGGCTCGGCGACACTTCGCTCATCGCGGAGGTGGAGAAGGACTATTGCGTCTTCGGGGAAGAAGCTAAGTTCGGCGGCGGCAAATCGCTGCGCGACGGCATGGGTCAGTCCTGCGGCGCTTCGGACGGGGAATGCCCGGACCTCGTCATAACGAGCGCGCTGATCATAGATCACACGGGGATCTTCAAGGCGGACGTCGGCATAAAGAACGGCCGGATCTGCGCGATCGGCAAGGCTGGCAACCCCGATATCATGGACGGCGTGACTCCGGGACTCACGTTCGGCGCCTCGACGGAGGCTCTGGCCGGCGAAGGGCTCATCCTGACGGCCGGAGGCATCGATACGCACATACATTTCATAAGCCCGACGCAGATAGAGACGGCCCTTTATTCGGGCATCACGACAATGATCGGCGGCGGGACGGGTCCCGCGGACGGAACGAACGCGACGACCTGCACTCCGGGCGCCTTCAATATCGCGAGGATGCTCGAAGCGGCGGAGGAATATCCGGTGAACCTCGGTTTCCTCGGCAAGGGGAACAGCGCTTGCGCGCGCACGCTGGAGGAGCAGATAGAGGCCGGCGCTTGCGGACTTAAGATACACGAGGACTGGGGCGCGACGCCCGCCGTCATAAGGAGCGCGCTCGACGCCGCGGACAAATACGACGTGCAGGTCTCCATCCATACCGACACGCTCAACGAGGCCGGCTTCGTCGAGGATACGCTCGCCGCGATCGGCGGGCGGGTCATCCACACGTACCATACCGAGGGCGCGGGGGGCGGTCACGCTCCGGACATAATACGCGCGGCCGCGCTCGAAAACATCCTGCCGTCGTCGACGAATCCGACGATGCCGTTCACGGCGAACACGATAGACGAGCATCTCGACATGCTCATGGTCTGCCACCATCTCGACAGCAAGGTGGCGGAGGACGTGGCTTTCGCGGACTCGCGCATACGCCCCGAGACGATCGCCGCGGAAGACGTGCTGCACGACATGGGCATCTTCAGCATGATGAGCAGCGACTCGCAGGCGATGGGACGCGTCGGAGAGGTCATAACCAGGACGTGGCAGACGGCCTCGAAGATGAAGGACCAGCGGGGACCGCTGCCCGAGGACAGCGAAAGGAACGACAACTTCCGGATAAAGCGGTACGTCTCGAAATACACGATCAATCCGGCAGTGACGCACGGGATATCGGAATACGTCGGCTCGGTCGAGGTCGGAAAGATCGCCGATCTCGTCCTCTGGAAGCCCGCGATGTTCGGGGCGAAGCCGGAGATGATCATAAAGGGCGGCTTCATATGCGCTTCGAGGATGGGCGACGCGAACGCCTCGATACCTACTCCGCAGCCCGTAGTCTACACGAAGATGTTCGGCGCGGCGGGCCTCGCGGTAAAGCGCAGCTGCGTCACCTTCACGTCGAAGGCGGCGGCGGACGGCGGTATCGCCGAAAGGCTCGGGCTCGCGCGCGCGGTCCTGCCGGTATCGCACTGCCGGGATATCGGCAAAAAGTGCATGCGTTTCAACGACAGGACTGGCGATATCCGCGTCGATCCCGAGACTTACCGCGTGACGGTCGACGGAGAGCCGGTCACCTGCGAAGCCGAGGAAAAGCTTCCGCTCACCCAGCTGTACTATCTTTTCTGAAAGGGGGCAGCGCATGATCTGCGATAAGATACTCGGAAACATAAAGGACAGGGACACGGACAAGACGCTGCGCCGCGTCAGGCTCGAATGGTTCGAGCGGAAAAAGAAGCTGCTCCGCAAGACCCTCGACGACGGTGAAGAGATAGGCATCAGATGCGCGGAGCCGCTGAGCGACGGCGACATCATCTTCGAGGACGGCGCGTCCCTGGTCGTGGTCTGCGTGCTGCCGTGCGATCTCATAGAGACGCGCGTGGACACCATGCGCGAGATGGGGCGCCTATGCCTCGAGCTCGGGAACCGTCACCTGCCGGTCGCGATCGAGGACGGCGGCGCAAGGTGCCCTTACGACGCGCCGACGCTCGAATATCTCAAAAAACGCGGCTTTTCGAGCAGGAAGATACGAGCCTGTTTCGACGGATACATCGAATGCGCCGCGCACAGCCACGAGGGGCACGATCATGGACACTGAACTGCTCAGGGTGCTGCAGGTGTTCGACCCGCTCTTCCCCACGGGCGCGTACACCCTCTCGAACGGCCTCGAAACGTACGTTCAGAAGGGCGTCGTCCGCGACGCCGCGACGCTCGGGGAATACCTCGCGGGAATGCTCCGCGTTCTGCCGTTCGCTGATCTCGGGTTCGCCGCGAAGGCGGCGCAGGGTACAGACTTCGCGGCGCTTGACGGTATATGCGCCGCGTCGAAGTCCGCGAAGGAGCAGCGGCTCGGCAGCCGCAGCCTGTGCCTCAGATTCATAAAGAACGTCCGCAGGCTCGGCGATATCCCGGAAATGCGGCGGTATCACGAGGGGATCGAAAGCGGGGAGCTCTTCGGATGTTATCCCGTCGCGGCGGGGTTATACATAGGACACGTATGCTCCGCGCCCGAACAGGGGCTTGCCGTCTACTGCTACAGCATGCTCTCCGCCGCTGTGAACCACGCGGTGAAGCTCGTGCCCCTGCGGCAGATGGACGGGCAGACGGCGCTCTCGAAGGCTGCCGGACTGATACCCGGCGCCGTGCTGACGGCGCTCGAAGCTGCCCCGGACGAGCTCGGAGCCGGCGGCTTCGGATTCTCGCTGCGCTCGATGCAGCACGAGACCCTTTATTCAAGGCTTTACATTTC
>JAEEVI010000148.1 GCA_016287035.1 Bacillota bacterium | reverse complement strand
GAAGTCACTGTCACATGAGAGAGCCGCGGGCGGTGAGATCGCGGCGTGAGACATTTCACTGAATGGACTTCCGAGGGCAAACAGAAATGCTTCGGCAGAGTATGGGCGACGGAGCTGGACTCTCCGTTATCAAAGGTCAGCATATGATGGTATGCGTTAAGTGGACGCGTTATCGCGTCAAGCCGGGTGGCACCGCAGGATCTGTATTCAGGCTCCTGTCCCAGCATTCGTGGTTTTGCTGTGACGGGATCTTTTTATTTTCCCGAAGCAGCGCGCAGAACTCGAGTCCGCAGACCATCGGCTGCGGAAGAAACACTAACAGGAGGAAAAGAAAATGTCAGAAAACAGAGCAGCATCCGTCGGGAACATGACGAAGCCCGCGGGAGAGATCCCTTACAAGATCTACCTGGAAGAATCCGAGATGCCGAAGGCCTGGTACAACCTGCGCGCCGATATGAAGACGAAGCCGGCGCCTCTGCTCAATCCCGCTACCCACGAGCCGATGAAGGCCGAAGAGCTCTCCGCGGTATTCTGCGACGAGCTGATCAAGCAGGAGCTCGACAACGACACTCCCTACATCGACATACCTCAGGAGATACTGGACTTTTACAGGATGTACCGTCCGTCTCCGCTCGTGCGCGCCTACTGTCTCGAGAAGAAGCTCGGCACGCCGGCGAAGATCTATTACAAGTTCGAGGGCAACAACACGAGCGGATCGCACAAGCTCAATTCGGCCATCGTTCAGGCTTATTACGCGAAGCAGCAGGGTCTCAAGGGCGTGACGACCGAGACGGGCGCGGGCCAGTGGGGCACGGCTCTGAGCATGGCGTGCTCCTATTTCGATCTTGACTGCAAGGTCTTCATGGTAAAGGTCTCCTACGAGCAGAAGCCGTTCCGCCGCGAGGTGATGCGCACCTACGGAGCTTCCGTAACGCCGTCGCCCTCGATGGATACAGCTATCGGCCGCAAGATACTCGCCGATCATCCCGGAACGGGCGGATCGCTCGGATGCGCTATATCCGAGGCTGTAGAGGTCGCGACGTCCACGCCGGGCTACCGCTACGTCCTCGGCAGCGTGCTCAATCAGGTGCTCCTGCACCAGAGCGTCATCGGACTCGAGACCAAGGCGGCTCTCGACAAGTACGGCATAAAGGCCGATATAATCGTCGGCTGCGCCGGAGGCGGATCGAACCTCGGCGGACTCATCTCGCCGTTCATGGGCGAGAAGCTCAGAGGTGAAGCGGATTACAGGATCATAGCAGTCGAGCCGATGTCCTGCCCGAGCTTCACGAGAGGAAAGTACGCTTACGATTTCTGCGACACCGGCATGGTCTGCCCGCTCGCGAAGATGTACACGCTCGGAAGCAACTTCATACCGGCTCCGAACCACGCGGGCGGTCTGCGCTATCACGGAATGAGCCCGGTGCTCTCGCAGCTCTACGACGACGGACTTATGGAGGCCGTTTCGGTCCCCCAGACGGAGGTCTTCGCGGCAGCCGAGGCGTTCGCGCGCGTCGAGGGCATACTTCCCGCTCCGGAGAGCTCGCACGCGATAAAGGTCGCCATCGACGAGGCGATGCGCTGCAAGGAGACGGGCGAAGCCAAGACGATCGTCTTCGGCCTCACCGGCACGGGCTACTTCGATATGTACGCGTACGAGAAGTTCCACGACGGAAAGATGGACGACTACCGTCCGACAGACGAAGAGCTCCAGGCGAGCTTCGCGACGCTTCCCAAGGTGGATTAAGGCAGAAAACAGATCCGCGCAGGCGGTATGAGATCCGCGGGCGCCGCTTCGAAAGAGGCGGCGCTCGTTTTTTATTCCTTTTTTATCGTTATGTGTTAAAATGTAGCGGTGATTCGATAAAAAGGCGGAGGAAGTTTTGGAAAAAAAGAAAAGAGACTCATTTTCAGGCAAGCTCGGTTTCGTGCTCTCAGCCGCGGGAGCGTCCGTAGGCCTGGGAAATATATGGCGCTTTCCGTATCTCGCCGCGAAATACGGAGGCGGCATATTTTTGCTGGTATATATAGTGCTGGCGCTTACTTTCGGCTATACGATGATAATAGCGGAGACGGCCGTAGGAAGGCGTACGCGCAGGAGCCCCGTGGGCGCTTTCGCGTCTCTGTCTGACAGCCGCCTGATGCGCGCCGGCGGCTGGATCAACGCGATCGTGCCGATGCTCATCGTGCCTTACTATTCCGTGATCGGCGGATGGGTATGTAAGTATCTGTTCGAATTCATACGCACCTCTCCGGAGATCATCGCGGACGACGGCTTCTTTGCGGACTTCATTTCCGACGCGGTGTCGCCGCTCCTGTGGTTCTTCGTCTTCGCCGCGCTCGTCATGATCGTCGTGTTCATGGGCGTGGAGAACGGCATAGAGCGCGTGTCGAGCTTCATGATGCCTGTGCTGGTGATCCTCGCGGTCATCATAGCCGGCTACTCGGTAACGCGGCCCGGCGCGCTGGCGGGAGTCCGCTATTTCCTAGTCCCCAATCCCCGGGATTTCTCCTGGATGACCGTCGTAGCCGCGATGGGGCAGATGTTCTATTCGCTGTCTATCGCCATGGGGATACTGATAACGTTCGGCTCCTATATGAACAAGGATATCAGCATCGAAAAGTCCACGCTCCAGGTGGAGCTCTTCGATACGGGCATCGCGGTGATGTCCGGGCTCATGATAATCCCGGCCGTGTTCGCGTTTTCCGGCGGCGATCCCGCTCAGCTGAAGGCAGGCCCGTCGCTCATGTTCGTGACAATGCCGAAGATCTTCGCGAGCATGGGATTCGGACGCCTGATAGGGATCCTTTTCTTCGTTCTCGTGCTCTTCGCGGCGCTCACCAGCGCGATAGCTCTGATGGAGGCCGCGGTGTCGACGTTCTCTGACGAGTTCGGCTGGAGCCGCAGCGGGGGAGCCGCGCTCATGTGCGCGGTGATGGCCGTGCTCGGCTCGCTTTCGTGCCTGGGATACGGGCCTTTGGAGAGCGTCAGGCTGCTTGGGATGCAGCTGCTGGACTTCTTCGATTTCCTGACCAATTCCGTTATGATGCCGGTGGCGGCGCTTGGCGTCTGCGTTCTCGTTACGCGCTGGCTCGGCACGGACGCCGTCGGGGACGAATTGACGCTCGAGGGAAACGGCTTCGGCGGAAGGAGGATATTCTCGTTTATGATCAGATACGTCTGCAAGGCGTTCGTCGTCGTGATATTCCTCAGCTCCGTCGCGGGCGCGTTCGGGATCATAAAGATATGAACGGCCGTCTTCCGGCGGACGGGCCGAATACGCAAATTTGTGTTGATTATGAAGCCTGTTTGACATAGAATTTATATATATTAGCGAATGCATCCGGCTGCGGAGGATGCGGCGTTGTATATGCTTTAAAGCATTGTTGTTCAGCATCAAGGAGGAAGTAAGAATGACAAATCTCAAGATCACTATCGGCGACCGTGTTTTCCCGGCAAAGCTCGAAGAGGAGCTCGCTCCCAAGACGTGCGCTATTTTCAAGAAGCTTCTCCCGTTCAAGAGCCAGGTCATCCACGTAAGATGGAGCGGCGAGGGCGTCTGGGTGCCCCTCGGCGAGACCAGGTGGGACGGACTCGAATATGAGAACCACACCAGTTTCCCCAGCAAGGGTGAGATCCTCGTTTATCCCGGCGGGATCAGCGAGATGGAGATCATCATGGCGTACGGCAACGTCCAGTTCGCCAGCAAGGTCGGACAGCTCGCCGGCAACCATTTCATCACCGTTACCGATAAGCTCGACGAGTTCTATCAGATGGGCAGAGACGTCCTCTACAAGGGCGCCATGGATCTGCTGATCGAAGAGGCTTAAGCGGCATCGCGCGAACAGAAACCGTTACGTAAAACACTCAGGCTCCCGGCAGATACCGGGAGCCTGTGCTGTTCTTTTTGTGTCTGTATCCGGGCACCTACTTAAGAAGAGGGACCCAGGAGCTGTTAGGCCAGCTTTCGTACTGGGAGACGAGATTGACGTAGTAATACGTATCGGAGGCGGGATCATAATACAGATCTCCTGCCTGCAGCGTACCGGTAAACGAGGGATCCTTGACGTCCGACGCGTCGACCAGCACGGCGTCGGAGCTATACTGCGCGGCGAGCGCCGCGGCCTTTGTCCCGCTCGAGTACGCGCTCCACGTTGCCCACATGCCGGACATGATCACGCACGTCCCTGTATCGTCCTGGATCACCGCGCCCCTGCCGAACGTTTCAGCCGACATATTGGATGTCCCGTGCAGGACCGGCGCGCTTGCCGGGCCGCTTCCGGAGCCGCTTCCCGAACCGCCGCCGTCGTGATAATCGCAGACGATCCTGCCGGCGTTTCCGCTGTCCTCCCATGAGAACGCTCCTCCGCACGGACACTTTTCCGCGCCGCCGACGAACTCGTCGAACGCTTCCTGGTACGGTCTGTCGTTGAGCATATGATCATAGACGACCTTCGCGTAAAGAGAGCGCCGGTTGGCCGCGCATGTGGCCTCATTCGCTCTGTCGACCCTGCCGCTTATTACAGGAACGGCAACGCCGACCAGCACCGCGATTATGGCGACCGCAATCAGCAGCTCCATAAGTGTAAAGCCTTTGTTCGTTCCGTGGCTGCGCATACTGCCTCCTGATCGCGTTTCTGTGCTTCGGCATTCGGACAGGATATCTTTCCTTGTTTATTATAAATTTGGATGATCCGGCTTGTCGAGTAAAAAAACAGCGCGGCGGAGACGGCGCATATAAGAGAGGGCTTTTTCCGGTCTAAAGATCCTTTACGAACAGCGCCCTGATCGCGTTGAACACGGCCAGCACCATGACTCCGACGTCGGCGAATATCGCCATCCACATGTTGGCCATGCCGAGCGCGCCGAGAAGCAGGCAGACGAGCTTGACGCCGATCGCGAACCAGATGTTCTCGTATACTATCCTGAGGCATTTTTTCGCGATCCTGACGGCTTTTGCGATCTTCATGGGATCGTCATCCATCAATACCACGTCGGCGGCCTCTATGGCCGCGTCAGAGCCCAGAGCGCCCATCGCGATCCCGACGTCCGCGCGCGACAGGACCGGCGCGTCGTTTATGCCGTCTCCCGCGAACAGCAGGGTGGTGTTCCCAGGCTTGCCCGCGAGCAACTTCTCTATCTTCGCGACCTTATCCTGCGGCATCAGGCCGCAGTACATCTCGTCGATGCCGAGCTCTTTAGCGGCTTCCGAGGCGGAAAGCCCCGTGTCGCCGGTCAGCATGACGGTCTTCTTTATCCCCGCGCGCCTTAAGGCTGAGACAGCTTCCTTAGCGTTGTCTTTCAATACGTCCGAAATGTATATGGTCCCCGCGTACGCGCCGCCGGCCGCGACGTGGACCGCCGTCCCCGCGCGTTCGAACTCAGGGGCCTCAGCCCCGCACATGCGCATGAGCGCGGCGTTGCCCGCGGCTATCGTCTGTCCGCCGACCCGCGCCGTCACTCCGAGTCCGCTGTGCTCTTCGATGTCCGACGCGTCCGGGACGCGGCCGGAGCATGCGTTTATTATGCATGCGGCGATGGGGTGGGGCGACGCGCTCTCCGCTGCGGCAGCGAGCGCGAGCAACTCTTCCTTCGTCATTCCGGAAGTTTCTACGTCCGTCACGCGGAATTCGCCTCTGGTGAGCGTCCCGGTCTTGTCGAGTGCCGCTATCGAAGCCTTCGACAGAGTCTCGAGGTAATTGGAGCCCTTGATGAGTATACCTTCGCGGCTCGCCCCGCCGATGCCGGCGAAGAAGCTGAGAGGTATGCTGATAACGAGCGCGCAGGGGCAGCTTATAACGAGGAACGTGAGCGCCCTGTACAGCCAGTTCGTCCAGCCGGCGGGCATTCCGAGTACCATCCTCGCCGCGGGAGGAACTGTCGCCAGCGCGAGCGCTCCTATGCAGACCGCGGGCGTGTAGACGCGGGCGAACTTCGCGGTGAAGTCCTCCGAGCGCGACTTTCTGGAGCTCGCAGACTCCACGAGCTCGAGTATCTTCGATACCGTGGATTCGCCGAATTCCCTT
>JAEEVI010000147.1 GCA_016287035.1 Bacillota bacterium | reverse complement strand
TCCCTTCCGATCCCTTAAGTGCATTGAGCAGGGTTTCCGTAACGGCGGCTTTCTTGAAGCAGGCGTCGCGCAGGCGTATCCTTCCTTCGATAAAGCTCGTCGCGGCATCCAGCACGGTTTTCATCGTTCTCTCCCGAGGACTGGGCGCATGGCGTTCAGGCACACTCCCAGCGTCGTTACATTGTGGAGCACGGCGGAAAGGCCCGGCGTCAAAATGCCGAAGAGCCCGCCGGCCAGGAACAGGGAATTCAGGATCATGGTCGCCTTGTAGTCGAGCATGATGCGGCGCATGGATCCGCGTCCCAGTTCGATAGCGGTCGCAAGGCCTTCGAGATCCCTGCCCATCAGGACCACGTCCGCCACTTCGCGGGCGAGATCGGCCCCGTCCCGCAGCGTGACGCCGATATCCGCGGAAGACAGCGCCGGAGAGTCGTTGATGCCGTCGCCGAGCATGAGCACTGTCCGTCCTTCCTCTTTAAGACCGCGGACAGTTTCGGCCTTGTCTTCGGGAAGGACCTGGGAACGGTACTCCGTTATGCCCAGTTTGCCGGCCACGGCGCGCGCGGTGCGCTCGTCATCTCCGGTCAGCATCATGACGTGGCTTATGCCGAGCTTGGCGAGCCGGCGTATGAGCGCGGCGCTCTCCGGACGCAAGGGATCCACCATGGCGACTATGCCGGCCAGTTTTCCGTCTATGCCAAGATAAAGCAGTGAATAGCCTTCCGCGGACAGCCTTTCGACTTCGGGCTCCATGGGAGAGATGTCGACTCCCTCGTCCTGCGAAACGAAGTGGCGGCTGCCCAGGACAACGTGACGTCCGCGCCAGCGCGAGGCTACTCCGTGGGCGACGACATATTCGACTTCGGTATGCTCTTCGGCATGGCGCAGCCCGCGGTCTTCCGCGCTCTTGACGAGCATTTTTGCCACGGGGTGAGGAAAATGCTCTTCCAGGCAGGCGGCCAGCCTGAGTATCTCATCTTCGTCGAGACCCGTTCCGGGGACCGGGACGATCTCGGCCACGGAAGGCTGCGATTGCGTCAGCGTCCCGGTCTTGTCGAAGACGACCGTATCCGCCTGGGAAAGCTTTTCAAGGAAAAGGCCGCCCTTGACGAGTACGGAACGCTTGATGCCCTCGTTCATGCCGGATAGGATGGCGAGCGGCGTTGCGAGCCTGAGAGCGCAGGAGTAATCGACGAGCAGGACCGAAGCCGCGCGCGTCGTATTCCCGGTGAGGAGCAGGACGAGGGCGGCGAGCCCGAAGGTGAAGGGGACGGCTTTGTCGGCCATGCGTTCGAAACGGCTGCGTATGCCGGCGTTCATCAGCTCTGAGGCTTCGATGTAGTCGATGAGCTGCTGTATGCGGGAATTCTTCCCGATGCCCGTGGGGCGGATGCGTATCTCGCCCTCCTCGACTACGGTCCCGGCATAGACGGAAGCGCCTTCGGAGCGCATCACTCCCAGGGGCTCTCCGGTCATGGAAGACTCGTTGACCGTTGCCGTGCCTTCGGCAACGACCCCGTCGACCGGGATCGCGTTGCCGGACCTGACGATCACGAGATCTTCTTCCGTGAGATCCCGCAAGGGTATCAGCATTTCCTCGCCGCCGCGGGACACCCAGGCCTTATCTGCTCTGACGGCCAAATGTGATGCCAGGTTCTCCACGGATCTTTTCTGCGTATAGCGCTCGAGCTGATCTCCGAAATTGAGCAGGAGCGTCAGCAGACCTGCCGTGCCGAAGTCGCGCCGCAGCAGGGAAATGGCCACGGCAGTCCCGTCCAGCGCCTCGACATCGAGACGGGCGTGGGCAAGGGATGCCGCCCCCCTGCGGATGAAAGGGATCGCGCCGGCGGCGGCGCTCGCCACACGCACCGGCATGGGGAGGAGAGGCCTGATGAGGAAATAGCGGATGAAAGGGAACAGGCTGGGCTTTCCGCTGCTTTCCAAAGGCTTTTGGGCCGGGACTCGGGATTCGCGCTGCTCTTCAGCCGCAGCAAGGTAGGCGCTGGCCGCTTCCAGGGAATCTTGAACGGAATAATAAATGGTGAGGCTGCCGATGCGCCCATTTGCCTCGACTCTTTCGATGCCGGCTATATCCGACAGCCCTTCCTTCAGAAAGGAAGACGTCTTTGGACCGAACGCTTTCAGCGCCTTCAGGCGCATGCGTCCCGGTATATGATGGACTGGTGTGAATTGCATTGCTCCTCCGTGGCGATCCGTCCCCTGCCAGGCGGGACGCGGATCTTCGGGCCAGCCGGATCCCGCCGGCATGAAAGGGTTCCTTTCTCTGCGAAAGGGCATCGGCTTGGATCAGACCTCGGCAGCCTTGCCTTCGGCGGGAATGGCATGCGCCTCCGCCGCGATGTCGTCCGCGGTTTCGCGGACGGACTCCGCGCGTTCACGCGCCGCCTCCCTGGCATCGATGCACCGGCTGAGCACGTCCGCGCAGAGCGGCTTCAGATCGAGTTTGCCGCGGCTCAGCGCTATCGTGCCGAGGGCGCCCAGGGCGATGCCGCCGAGAAGAAAGATTCCGTGCTTGAGATCGAGTTCCATATCCATGCCAATATCTCCCATGCAGCTTCAGCTGCCATTGCTCCCATGGTATCGGGCGGCTTCGGCGGAGCTGCACCATCGGCCGCCGTTTCTGCGAAAAAGACGCGCTTGGTCTTATGCGGATGCTGTATTTGAAGTATTATCCGGCTACGGCGGTCTTTTCAGCGGCCGATTTCCGTTCGGAAGAGATCGCCTGAGCTTCGGCTATGATGTCTCCGACGGCTTCCTGCACGGTTTCCGTATAGTTCATGGCTTCATCGCGTACGTCCAGTACGCGGCTGAGGGCTTTCGCGCAGGCGGGCTTTACATCGAGCTTGCCGCGGCCGAGGACGACGGCGCCGACAGTGCCGAGGGCTAAGCCGCCCAAGAAAAACAAGCCGTGCTTGAGGTCGAGGTCGATATCCATATCGTATCTCCTGTACAGCAGACGCTGCGTATGCTCCTGAAGTGCCGCACGGTCCATGGCGGAGCTGCTCCACGGACGACCGCTTTTGTCTGACAGGTTATTATCGAAAGGCATTCTTGTTTGTCACGCCTAATTTAATAATTTTTTCAATATGTTATTGTTAGGCCAGCCTAACATGTCCTATCTGCTCGCCCCCTTTCGCCTTTTGTCTTTCGCCATTATCCGGTCATCGGGAAAGACAGGATCGCCATTATAGTTTGACATGGCTAACTGCATCGTATAGTATCGCACACGTGGTTTGTTATACCTAACCCCAAGGGAGAACGCAATCCCAATGACTCCTTTTCAAATCGTTTCCGCGATCAAGGTACTCGTCTCTATA
>JAEEVI010000146.1 GCA_016287035.1 Bacillota bacterium | reverse complement strand
GACCGTCTCGTTTATGTCGTCCGACAGCGAGGCGAACTCCTCGTTGTCGCGCACGTCGACCACGACGTCGAGATTGCCTCCGGTTATCTCGCAGAGGCTGTCGTTTATGCTGCGGATATTGTCCACGACCACCCGCTTTATGAGCATGTAGATGAGTCCGAACATCACCGCGAATATGAGCACTTCCATGAAGCTGAGCACGAACATGGCGATGTCGCGGCCCTCGTAGACCTCAATGGTCGGGATGACAGCGAAGACCGTGAAGCCTTCGGCGTCGCTGTGCATGCACTCGTAGTCCATCCCCTGGATCTGCGCCGTGAATTTCTCGTCGTGAGGCGCCATGTCCTCGGACAGTCCGCCCTCGGCGAGAGTTTTGAACGTTATGTACGGCGGGGCGCTTATCACCTTGCCTGTCTCGTCAGAGATGATCAGGTATCCGTCAGTTCCGACGTGGCGGTTTATCGCGGCCGTGCGGACCTTGTCGTTGAGCGAGGTCTGGAACTTCGAAGCGTCGTAGCCCGTCTGCACGAACCCGCCGCCCGGAAGGACCGCTCCCGCGTACTTCATTTTTACCGAGGCGTCGTACGTTATAGGTCCGTACGACTGGACGAGCTCCTCCTGGCCCTCGAGCAGCACCAGGAACGCGGCAGCCTGTTCTCCGGAATGCATGTCGAACCCGACGTATTCCGGCTTAGTGCTCGCCTTTATTATTCCGTTCTCGTCTATTATGCTGATCTCGGAGAGCCTGTATTTCGTGGCTATCGCGTCGAGATTGTCCGGTTTCGCCTCCGTAGCGACGCGTCTGGTTAGCACGAGCAGGTTCTGGTCGGAAGCGTCGCTTATGTCCGCCTTTATGTCGGCGAGCTCGAGCCTGAGCGTAGTGAGGGCGCTGTTTCCGGAGATGTTGTTCTGCAGCATGTACATGAAGCCGCAGGTCGCGGTGAACGCGATGATAACGCATACGAGCAGCCATTTCTGGATCGTCTGCGTTATATGCACCTTTCCACCGGTCTGCCAGATCGCTTCTCCCGCGAGCAGCGACAGCACGACCGTCGCGGCCGCGACGGAAACTCCGTTCGCCGATATCATCGGCACGGAACAGATCTTTACGACGGTCGCCGCGAGCGAAGGCTGGTCGTAGTTCGTGATGAAGACCATCGTCATATGGAACACTTCCATGACGATGCCTATGCAAAGCGCGAGGCTCCATGCAGGCTTCTTGCCGTCGAACATGAAGCGGCGAAGCAGCGCCGCGTAGATCCCGGCCAGCGCCGTCGAGACGGAGCACGCCAGCCTCGTGAAGCGTCCGACGCCCCACGCGACGGCTATCCACCTCTCTATGCCTCCTATGAGACCTGCGATGATGCCCGCGGGCCCGCCGAACAGAAGGCCGGCGCACAGGGGCGCCGCGTCTCTGCAGTTGACGACGGCCGTTTCGAGCGGGATTCCGAATTCCGTGCCGAACACGGCGATCGCCCCGAAGACGACGCCTATGATGATCTGCCTTGCCGCATACGGCAGCCTGGCGAACGCTGTCCTCTTCTCGAGAAGATAGAACGCAGCCGATGCGATCACCGGTATGAGCGCTGTAAAAGCGAGTTTAGTATAACTGTCTGCCACGTTTTTTATCCGTTTCCTGTATCAGATCCAAGCGGCCGGGCGCGCGTCGCCGGGCCGGAAAAGCCTTACAGCGTAAGGTCTATCGGAGTCTCGGTGTCCCTTGGGATCTCCGTCTCGGCGAGAAGTCCGTCGCGCTTGAACGACATCTGCATCGCCTCCATCTCAACGGACAGATCCAGCGACTCGTTCGCGTACAGATTGGCGTGCTGACGGTCGAGAGCCTTTGAGATATCCGACAGATACGGGATGACCTTCGCGGAGGTGTCCGCCATGTCTACGCCGCTGTCCTCGATCGTCTTATACTTTTTGAGTATGACGCCCAGCGTCGGCAGGTAGTAATTGAGGAACTGGTGGGCTCCCTTTATCTCGTCGGGCTGATCCCTGAGGACGCGCACGATCTTGTCGGCCGTCTCCAGCGCCGGGCCCGCCGCCCTGCGCACGTCGTGGTCCTTTATGCGGCCGCTGGTGATGCGGCACTCGGCCAACTGCTGGTTGGCCGTCTTGAGCTTCGCGGCCTCCTCCTCGGAGAGGTTGGCCCTGTTCCTGGCTGCGACAGACTTGCTCGTCGAATTGCCCGAAGAGCTCTTTCCCGCGCCGGTAAAGCCGGATATGATGATCGCGATTATCAGCACCACCGCGGCGATGACCACCAGCGTTCCTATGAACGCGACCCCCTTTGCGAGAGCCGGGAGCAGACGCTTGAGGATCGAGACGGCGGCGATGACCAGCAAGAGCAGGACTATGAGGCCGGCCTTTGATGTTTTCTTTCCGTTCATTTCTTTTACCCCTGTTTTCTGTATAGTTTCCGGACCGCGGCCCGGGTTTGTCTATCCCCTTATATCGAGCATCTTCTCGCGGAGCTCCGCCTCTATGCGGCCGAGTTCCGACTCCGCGGCGGCGCGCTTTTCGCGGCCCTCGTCCTGTATGCGGAGGACTTCGTCGAACGTCTCGATGAGCTTCTGGTTCGT
>JAEEVI010000007.1 GCA_016287035.1 Bacillota bacterium | reverse complement strand
CGAGAACGGCAGGATCAGCGGTCTTTTCTAAGGCATGAGGATAAGGAAAGAGGACATAATAAACGACGAGGAGATAAAGCTCATCGCGACGGCCTCGGACGCGCTCGCGCATCCGGCCCGTGTCGAGCTGTTCAGGTTCATATACAAGGCGAATCTGGACAGGCAGACGGTGTGCAACAAGGATCTCGTCGAGAGCTTCGAGTATTCGCAGGCTACGATCTCGCAGCACATGAAAAAGCTGGTGATATCGGAGCTGATCCAGACGCAGCGCAAGGATTCGCGGACGCTGTATTTCGTGAATCTGGGCATGCTCGGCCGGTATCTGAACGCGGTGCGGAAGCTCAACGCTTAAAGACAGCCGCAGGGCGCCTGCCCTGCGGTCTTTATTTGCGTCCGCGGCAGGCGCCGCGGGCATTTTTTTGCTATACACCGCCACATTGTGATATACTATCTTATCTATGCGATAAAAGCGGAAAGGGTCAGATATGAACAAGAAACTGATCACCCAGGTGCTTCAGCCGTACATAAGGATAGATATGATCGCTATGGTCGCGTTCTCGCTCGTCGTCCTGCGCTACAGCAGGCTCTTCGGCGTGCTCTGCCTTATCGCCAGCGCGGCGGTCGTAGCGTTCCAGAACACCTTCGGCGCGGACGCGGCCGCCGCGAGGCTCGAGAACCTCAGGAGGCAGGGCGCCGCCGAGAACAACGAGATAACGAACAATTTCATCGACGGCTCGCCCGTATACATGTGCGTGTGCGACGTCAACGGCAATATAAAGTGGAACAGCGACGGCTTCCGCAAAAACGTTACGGAGCAGGAGAACCTCGACGGCATCGTCAGCGCTCCCGATATCGAAAAGCTGTTCGACGATCCGGAAAACACGGTAAAGGTCGCCGTTTCGGACAGGATCTTCCAGGTCTGCGCGAGCAGCAAGGAAGAGGCCGGGTACAGCAAGCGCATGTTCTTCTGGGAGGACATAACGGACGCCGAGGAGATAAGGACGCGCTACATGACCGAGAGGCCGTGCGTCGCGATAATCGCGATAGACAATTACGAGGAGCTCCACGGCGTGGGGCTTTCGGTCGAGCAGGCGAATCTCGCGGCGGAGCTCGACAGGCGCATACGCGCGTGGGCCGAGGGCCTGGGCGCTTCGATAACGCGCGGCAGCAGCGGCAACTACCTGATGCTCTTCGAGCAGCGCCGCATGGACGAGCTGCGCAGGGACAAGTTCCCGATCATGGACGAGGTGCGCGGCATCAGCAGCGAGGAGGAGTTCCCGACGACCGTATCGATCGGCATCGCGCAGGAGTGCGAGGGGTTCTCCCAGCTGCAGGAGTTCTCGCGCGACGCGCTGGAGCTGGCGCTCGGGCGCGGCGGAGACCAGGTCGTCATAAAGCGCGGCAGCGGCGAGATAGAGTACTACGGCGAGGCGATGTCCTCTGCCGAGAGGCGCAACAAGGGCAAGTCCAGATACGTCGCCCACGCGCTCGAGCAGCTCATAGCCGCCGCTGACAACGTCATGATAATAGGTCACGCGAGGCCGGACATGGACTGCTTCGGAGCGGCCGTCGGCATCTCCGCGCTCGCGGCGGGCGCTGGAAAGGCCGCGTTCATAGTCATGAATTCGATCTACGAGAGCGTAGACCTCATATACACCGCCGCAAGAGAGACAGGGCGCTTCAATTTCGTGACGACGGAGGAGGCCATGGCGCTGCGCGGCGCCAACACTCTGACGATCTTCGTCGACTGCCATATCGCCGCGATAAGCGAGGCCCCGCAGCTCCTGGAGGATCCGGGAAAGCTCGTTGTCATCGACCATCACAGGCTCTCCAAGAACGGCGTCGAGAACGCGACGCTCGCCTACATGGAGCCTTCGGCTTCGTCCACGAGCGAGCTCGTGACGGAGATACTCGAGTATTCGGGCACGAAGGCGAGCTACAGCCGCTTCGAGCTCGACGCGCTGCTCGCCGGAATAACGGTCGATACGAAGAACTTCTGCGTCAACACCGGCGCGCGCACCTTCGACGCGGCTTCGTGGCTGCGCAGGAACGGCGCCGACAGCTCCGCGGTACAGGGGTATTTCAAGCTCCGCCTCGACTTCTTCCAGAAGAAGGTCAACATGATCGCGGCGGCGGAGATAATAGGAAACGGCATCGCCGTCTCGTACACGAAGGAAAAGGATCCGTCGATGCAGGTGCTCGTGGCGCAGGCCGCCGACGAGCTGCTGCAGATGAGGGGCGTCAGGGCCGCGTTCGTCGCCGGCCAGGGCGAGAGCGAGACGATGGTCTCGGCCCGCAGCAACGGATCGGTGAACTGCCAGACGGTGATGGAACAGCTCGGCGGCGGCGGATCGCTCAAGGTGGCCGCGGCCCAGGTCGAGGATATGCCGGAAAAGGCCATACAGAGCGTGGTCGAAGTGCTGCGCGCGCAGGAGCTTCTGTAGGCGCGCCAGGCGAAGGAGGATAACATGCAGGTAATATTACTGAAGGACGTAAAGGGTCTCGGCAAGGCGGGCGAGGTGGCGAAGGCCAGCGACGGCTACGCGAGGAACAAGCTGATCCCCCAGGGCCTCGTGATGGAGGCGACGCCGCAGAACCTTAAGGCTCTGGAGCGCAGAAAGGCCGAGATCGAGGCTCAGAGGGCGTTCGACAAGGCCGTCGCGGAAGAGACGAAGGCCAAGGTCGAGGCCGTCACGGTAAAGATCGCCGCAAAGGCGGGAGAGAACGGCAAGCTGTTCGGCGCCATAACCGCGAAGGACATCGCCGACGCTCTCGAAAAGGACCACAAGATCTTCCTCGACAAGAAGAAGGTCGACCTCGACGCTCCGATAAAGCAGACAGGTCCCGTCACGGTGGACCTTAAGCTCTACGCCGGAGTCGTCGCCAAGTGCAAGGTGGAAGTGACAGCTCAGTAGTTTCCGGGCAGCGCCCGAAGGAGTTCACAATGGAAAGGATCCCTCCACACAATACGGAGGCGGAGATAAGCGTGCTCGGCGCGGTGCTCCTCGACAGCGAAGTCTTCTATCAGGTCTCCGAGATCATCGGACCCGACGACTTCTACGCCGAAGCGCACAGGGAGATATTCCAGTGCATGCAGGACCTGCACATGAAGGGCTCGCCGATCGATCTCGTGACGGTCTGCGAGGATCTCTCCAGGCGCAGGAGCCTCGAAGCGGTCGGCGGACGGGCGTACATAGCCCAGCTCACCGGAGCCGTGCCCACGTCGGCCAACGCGGGCGAATACGCCAAGATAATACGCGAGAAGTCGCTGCTCAGAAAGCTGATCGCCGCGAGCGGCGAGATATCCGGGAACTGCTTTTCCGAAAAGCTCGGCGCTGCCGAGATACTCGACGGCGCGGAGCAGACCATCCTCGATATAGCGAAGACGCGCCAGACGAGGCAGTATTCCCACCTGCGCGACGTGCTCAAGATAAACCTCGAGAACATCGCCGAGGCCCAGCGCAACGGCGGCGTCATACCGGGGCTCTCGACGGGCTTCGCGGACCTGGACAACAAGACGACGGGCCTTCAGAAGTCTGACATGATAATAGTCGCGGCGCGTCCCTCCATGGGAAAGACCGCGTTCGCGCTCAACATCGCCCAGAACGCCGCGCTCAAGAGCGGCGCGACGGTGGCGATATTCTCGCTGGAGATGTCCAAGGACCAGCTGAGCCAGCGCATGCTCTCGATGGAGGCGCGCGTGGACAGCAGAAAGCTGAAGGTCGGAGACGTTTCCGCGGAGGACTGGGAAGACATCAACAGAGCCGTCGACAAGCTGTCGGGGGCCAACGTGATAATAGACGACACGCCCGGCATAAGCGTCATGGAGATACGGAACAAGTGCCGGCGCATGTCCGCGGAAAAGCCGCTGGACCTGGTGGTCATCGACTACCTTCAGATGATGACGATGGGCATGTCCATAGAGAACCGCCAGCAGGAGGTCTCGAACATCTCGCGCAGCCTAAAGCAGCTCGCGAGGGAGCTCGCCTGCCCGGTCATCGTGCTGTCGCAGCTGTCGCGTCTGGTGGAGCAGCGCGAGAACCACAGGCCGGTGCTCTCGGACCTGCGCGAATCCGGCGCGATCGAGCAGGACGCGGACGTCGTCATGTTCCTCTACAGGGAGGACTACTACAAGAAAGACCCCGACGTCGCGGACACGAACATCTGCGAGGTCATAATAGCGAAGCAGAGAAACGGAGAGATCGGTTCCGTAAAGCTGGCGTGGCTGCCGAAGTTCACGAAGTTCGCCGATCTCATGAGGAATGAAGGGCCCGCGTTCTGATGGAATTCAAGAAGCAAAGCGTATCGAACTACTATCTGTACGATACACGGGTTGAGAACCTGTTTATCGGCGAGTACATGGAAGACGCTCCCGAAAACTGCATAAAGGTCTATCTGCTCGGGCTCATGTACGCCCAGTCCGGAGTCCCCGCCGACGAGGAGGTCCTCGCAAGGCGCCTGGGGCTCAGCGGGCAGCAGCTCAAGGACTGCCTCAACTACTGGCTCGAGCAGGGTATAATAAAGCTCACGGCAGATCCCGCGGCCGCCGGAAAGAAGCGCATAGAGTTCGTCAATCTGCGCGACGCGGCGTTCGGAAGGGATCACGCGCGCCAGGAGGCTTCTGCGCGCGCCGCGGCGAGGCTCGACGACGAGGCTCTCGCGTCGCTCTACAAGAGCGTCCAGGAGGCGACGGGCAGGCTGCTCGACGCGAAGGAGATGGAGGAGATAGCGTCCTGGATCTCCGATTACGGCATGGACGCAGAAGTCATACTGTACTGCTACAGGTACTGCGTGGCAAAGAGGAAGAGCGACCGCTGCCGATACGTCGGCGCGATCCTCAAGGACTGGAAGTCCAAGGGGCTCGTGACGCTGGACCAGGTGGAGGAGCATCTGTCGGAGAACGACAGCCGATACGTCATGTACAGGACGGTCTTCCGCGAGCTCGGCTTTTCGAGGAATCCCTCGGCCGAGGAGAAGCGGATAATGAACGCGTGGTTCGACGAGCTGCGCGCCGGTCTGGACGAGGTGCTCGAGGCCTGCCGCAAGACGAGCGGCATATCGAACCCGAACATCAGATACGTGGACAGGGTGCTGCGCGCGAAGGCAGAGGAAAAGGCCGCCGCGAAGGCCGCGCCGGGCGGAGGAGAGAAGGAGGACCTGTTCGCCAGGGTCGGAAGGCTCTACGAGCGGCAGAGAGCGGAGAGCGAGGCGAAGGCCGAAGAGGCGAAGAGGCTCGTTTTCAGCAAGGTTCCAAGGATAAAAGATATAATGGACGAGATGCGCGACTGCGGCTTCAGGATCTCCGCGGCGATGCTCAAGGGCGCCGCCGGAAGGAGCGAGATCGAGCGCGAGCGCGGTCGTTTCGCGAAGCTCGCCGAAGAGAAGGCGGCGCTTCTGGCGGAAGCGGGGCTCCCCGCCGACGCGACGGATATAAAGTACAACTGCGCGCGCTGCAAGGACACGGGGCTTCTCGAGGACGGCACGCGATGCAGCTGCTTCGCCGAGAAGCTGAAGCAGTTGTCCGAGGAAGACGCGCGGGGCAAAGACGAAGGTTAGATGGACGATTCGTTTTCCGAAGACAAGGGAAAACTTAATAAGGAGCAGGGGCTCGACAGCGAGCTCGAACGGATAAAGCGGGAGAGGGAATCGGAGCGAGAGAGCTATTACAGCCAGCGGCGCGAGCGCCGTTCCTCGCGGAAGGGCGATGCTGACGGCGACGTCACGCAGTACCGCAGCAGAAGGGACCTGCAGGACTTCCTCTACGCGGCGAGCCAGGCGGTGCTCCGCATCGAGGACAGGCCTGTGCGGCGCGAGGGCTTCTTCAGGCGGCTCGTAAGGCTCGTGAAGGGCCTGCGCGAACAGAGCCTCGCGATGAGGGGCAAGCCGTACTACACCGGAGAGCGCCGCAGAGCGGCGTACGCGGAGGTGTTCAGGCAGACGTGCAGCCCTGTGGTGGACGGCTGGGAGGACCTCTTCGACACGGTCTGGAACTTCCTTTCGGAGGTCGGCCGCGACTCGTGGGAGCTGCTCATATGGATCGGCGAGTTCTTCATAAAGCTCGGCTACTACCTGTGGTCCATAGTGCTGTTCGTCTGGGACATAATCTGGGACATACGGCTGTTTCTGGAGGAGCACAAACGGTTCCTCTTCAGGCTCTTCGCGATAACCGTCGCGGGAAGCACGGCCGCGTTCATATTCATATCGTCGATAACGTATTACGAATACAGCTACTACGGCAAGGTCCTGGGCGTGACGAAAGACGTCGACACGGTGTACAGGACGATCGACGTCCTCGGCGACAAGCTGTCGGAGGCGTCGGGCGCAAACGTGGCGATGAACGTCGAGCGCGACATACAGTTCCGCATGGTGAGGGGCCTCGGCTACAAGGCCGACAGCGACGAGGAGGTCCTGACGGCTCTCACGTACATGAAGGATCTGCAGGTCGAGGCGTACGCCGTGATGATCGACGGCAAGCAGGCCGTCATAATGCAGAACGAGGACGCCGCAAGGGACGTCGTCGACGAGGTCGAGGACTTTTACAACCAGCCGGCCAGCGGCAGGGTCTACACGAAGGGCAGCTTCAAGGAGTCGGTCGTGTACGCGCCCGTAAACGTGAAGCTCGGCGATATCTGGAACGAGGATGACGCCGCGACGTACCTGCGCACGGGCTCGAGCAAGACGATATCGTACACCGTCCACGAGAACGAGACGTTCGAGACGATCGCCGAAGACGTCGGCATAACGACGGAGCAGATAGCGATCCTCAACAACGGCGTCGACCCGGAGGATCCGGGCGTCGGCACGGTCCTGACGCTCACCTACACGGAACCGATCCTCAACTACGCGAGCTCGGCGGTCGAGACTTATACCGAAGACCTCGAGTATTCGACGCAGTACATAGACAACGCGAGCCTCTACAGGGGCGAGGAGGAGGTCAAGTCTCCGGGCGTCATAGGGCAGCAGCAGATCGTTGCGACGGTCATGTTCGAGAACGGCATCGAGACGTCGCGCAAAGTAGACTCTGTCAGCACGATAAGCGATCCGATAGACGAGGTCATCTACCGCGGAACGAAACCGATCCCCGAAAAGATCGGGACCGGCACGTTCGCGTATCCGATCCGCGCGTATTCGTACATCTCCTCGCACTTCGGGCCGCGCTGGGGCAGGATGCACAACGGCACGGACTTCGCGGCTCCGACGGGGACGAAGATCTACGCGGCCGACGGCGGGACGGTGTCCTACGCGGGCTGGAAGAACAGCTTCGGCTACATCGTGATCATCGACCACGGAGGTCTGTTCGAGACGTACTACGCGCACTGCAGCAAGCTGCTGGTGAGCGTCGGCGACAGCGTCTTCCAGGGCCAGAACATCGCGCTCGTCGGAAGCACCGGAAATTCCACGGGCCCGCACCTGCACTTCGAGGTCCATTACAACGGAACGGCCTACGATCCGATGGATTACCTGTAGCGGACAGCGGACATCAAAGTTAAATACAGCCGGGCGGCCCGGCCGCGAAGGCTTTTAAAGAGACAGTTATTTCACACTCATGGAGGGTAATATGGAAAGGTACACAGGAGTCATTTCGAGGGGCGTAAGAGCTCCCATCATCCGCGAAGGGGACGACATCGTACAGATCGTCACCGACAGCGTCCTCGCTGCCAGCAACGGCGGAAAGGACATCCGCGACAGGGATATAGTCGCCGTCACGGAATCCGTTGTAGCCCGCGCCCAGGGCAATTACGCCACCTGCGCGCAGATAGCCGAGGACATAAAGGCCAAATTCCCCTCCGGCGAGTTCGGGATCATCTTCCCGATACTGTCGCGCAACAGGTTCGCGATGTGCCTGAAGGGCTTCGCGATGGGCGCGAAGAAGCTCGTGATAATGCTGAGCTATCCGTCCGACGAGGTCGGCAACCACCTCGTGAGCATGGACGAGGTCGACGCGGCCGGGCTCGATCCCTACCGCGACGTCCTCACCGAGGCCGAGTACAGAAAGCACTTCGGCACGAAGGTCCACAGGTTCACCGGCGTCGACTACATCGCCTATTACAAGGAGCTCGCCGAAGCGCAGGGCGCCGAGTGCGAGATAATCTTCGCCAACGACTGCAGGGCGATACTCGGCTATACGAAGAACGTCCTCTGCTGCGACATACACACGCGCGCCAGGAGCAAGAGGCTGCTCAAAGCCGCCGGCGCGGAGATCGTGCTCGGGATGGACGACATACTGACCGCGCCCGTGAACGGCAGCGGCTACAACGAGAACTACGGCCTGCTTGGAACGAACAAGGCGACCGAGGACAGCGTGAAGCTGTTCCCCAGAGACGGCCAGCCCGTCGTCGAGGGTATCGCCAAGAAGCTGTTCGTCGCGACCGGCAAGAAGGTCGAGGCCATGATCTACGGCGACGGCGCCTTCAAGGATCCCGTCGGCAAGATCTGGGAGCTCGCAGATCCCGTAGTCTCCCCGGCCTACACCGAAGGGCTCGAGGGCCAGCCCAACGAGCTGAAGCTCAAGTACCTGGCCGACAACGATTTCGCGGATCTTACGGGAAGCGCCCTCAAGGACGCTATCGCCGAGCGCATAAAGAGCAAGGACGCCGACCTCGTCGGCAAGATGGTCTCCGAGGGCACGACGCCCAGAAGGCTGACCGACCTTATCGGCTCGCTCTGCGACCTCACCTCCGGCAGCGGCGACAAGGGCACGCCGATCATCTGGATCTCCGGCTACTTCGACAACCTTACGACCGAGTAGGCCGCCGGACGGCGCCCCGCGCTGACGCAGCGTCTCCGCGTCTCGCGTTCGGACCCCTTGCGCCCCGCGCCCCGGCGCGAACTGCTTGCTCCGCGCCAAGCGCAAGCATACTAATAACGAAAACAGGACCGCGCCCGCGGCCCTGTTTTTGCATGTCCCGGCTGCAGCGCCTCAGTTCCTGCCGCGCGGCGCGCAACGCCCCGTTCTGCTGCGTTTCCGTTCCGTCTGCGTGGCGCGCAACGCCCCCGTTCTGCTGCGTTTCCGTTCCGTCTGCGTGGACCGCCGCGCGCCCGTTCCGGCTTCCGGACGGGCGCATGGCGCGCTGTTTCATCGCAGCCTTCGACGTTTTTCTTCGTCCGCAGGCTCTGCGGCAGGATGATTTTACTTGACGGAGGAGAAGAGAAACGGCTAAAATGATATGGTAAAATTTTACAAAGTGTGCTGCAGGTACTTTGCCTGTCGAGCAGAGGCCAGGTGCGCGGCTGTGCGCAAATATCGGGCTAAAACACACAATTTTGGACGATTCTGTGTGTATCTGGCAGCATTTATTCTATCGGCGCACACGACGCGATCACGGGGCGCTGCCGCGGCTGATCCTGCCGACGCCCGCAAAAAGGCAGGTTCGAAAAGGGTTGAAAATTCAAGCTTTTTAAGGGTCGACAAAACCGGCGGTCCGGACGGAGGTAATGCGAGGCGGCAATGTGTGCGGCGTCACGCCGATATGGTGGAAATACACACAAATTTGAGAGAAAGAAGGACAAAATGGGGTATTTTGAGGATCAGATCGAAGCGCTTGTGTGTGAAATGGAGTTTAAGTTGCAGCGTCACTCACAGGAGCTTGCGGTGATCCCTGACGAAAGGATCTGGCGCGCAAAGAACGGTAAAAAGAGCAGAGTGTATATCGTCGTCAGACAGAACGGCAGGTGCGTCCGCAGGACGATGCGGACGAGCGGCGAACTGATACCATCTCTGCGGCGGAAGTTCACGGCGGCATGCGCTGTACAGGACCGGAAGCGGCTGGCGATCCTGCGCGAAGCGATGATCAGACTGCGCGCGGTCAGGCCGGAGGAGGAGCTTCTCGATGAAGCTTTGGCAATTTGCCGGGATATCGCGCCGGAGGGGATCAGGCTGAACGTCCTGTCGAACGGTCTGTTCAGCGAATGGGAACGGGCGCCGTACAATACTTTGGATTACAGG
>JAEEVI010000145.1 GCA_016287035.1 Bacillota bacterium | reverse complement strand
GAGTTCCTGCTGTTCACGAGCGACAAGAACGGCAGCGACGAGATAAGGATGACACAGGAAAATATCGCCGTGCACGTCAACTCCGCAAGGGAGGTCGTGGCGAGGATGCTGAAGCTCTTCGCCAGCGACGGTCTCGTGGAGGTGAAACGCGGGGCGATAGTTATAAAAGACAGAAAAGGTCTGGAAGAGATCGCGGGCTGAGCGCCCGCGGTCTTATTTTTTAGGAACGAGCTTCTCCTGGCCGCCCATGTAGGGCTGAAGCGCCTTGGGGATGCTGACTGTGCCGTCCGCCTTGAGGTTGTTCTCCAGGAACGCGATGAGCATCCTGGGGGGAGCGACACACGTGTTGTTGAGCGTGTGCGGGAAGTAGTTGCCGTTCTCCTTGTCGCGGACGCGGATGCCGAGGCGGCGCGCCTGGGCGTCTCCGAGATTGGAGCAGCTGCCCACCTCGAAGTATTTCTGCTGGCGCGGCGACCAAGCCTCGACGTCGAGGCTCTTTACCTTGAGGTCCGCCAGATCGCCGGAGCAGCACTCCAGCGTCCTTACGGGTATGTCGAGCGTGCGGAAGAACTCGACGGTGTTCTGCCAGAGGATGTCGAACCACTTGGGGCTGTCCTCTGGCTCGCAGACGACGACCATCTCCTGCTTTTCGAACTGATGGATCCTGTATACGCCGCGCTCCTCGATGCCGTGCGCTCCGACCTCCTTGCGGAAGCAGGGGCTGTAGCTGGTGAGCGTCTGCGGCAGCTCGTCCTTGTCGAGCAGCTGGTCGATGAACTTGCCGATCATCGAGTGCTCGGACGTGCCTATCAGATAGAGATCTTCGCCCTCGATCTTGTACATCATGTTCTCCATCTCGGTGAAGCTCATGACGCCCTTTACGACGTCGCCGTGGATCATGAACGGCGGGATGTAATACGTAAAGCCCTTGCCGATCATGAAATCGCGGGCGTAGCTGAGTATGGACGAATGGAGCCTGGCGATGTCGCCCTTGAGATAATAGAAGCCGTTGCCGCTCGTGCGCCTGGCGCTGTCGAGGTCGATGCCGTCCATGCTCTCCATTATGTCGACGTGGTAGGGGATCTCCCATTCGGGAACGACCGGCTCGCCGAACCTTTCGATCTCGACGTTCTCGGAATCGTCCTTCCCGACGGGTACGGACGGATCGATGATGTTCGGGATGACCATCATGCGCTTTTTGATCTCCTCCTCGAGGACAGCTTCGCGCGCTTCGAGAGCTTCGAGCTCTTCGGCCATCGCCGTGACCTGCTTCTTTACCTCCTCGGCCTCTTCCTTATTGCCGGATTTCATGAGCGCTCCGATCTGACGGCTCACAACGTTGCGGTTGTTGCGCAGCTCGTCGCCGCGCGTCTTTGCCGCGCGCAGCTCGACGTCCATCTCGATGACCTCGTCGACCATCGGGAGCTTTTCGTCCTGGAATTTCTTCCTGATGTTTTCCTTGACTATCTCGGGATTGTTCCTTACAAATTTGATATCCAGCATAACCGTTCTCCATGCAAACAAAGCGATCTTCCGGCGGCCGGCGGCCGCCGCGGGCATACGCCCCAGTTGTTTTATTCTATCATCTGCCGCGCAGAAATCAAGGGGGCGCGAAGGAGACGCTGCCGCCCTCGCTCCGCGCATTGATCTTTCGGGCTTTTTTGCGTTTTTCGCGTTGACTTGGCGCCAAGGTGCGAGTATACTTGCATACAACGGTGCAGGGATGTACCGGTTCCGCGATACTCTGATACCGGCGCGCGGGCGCCCGCGGAACGTTTGAGAGATATTCGTCACATATATATACAGAGAGGAGAGACCGCAAATGATCGAAATGTCCCCGAAGACGAATCTGCTGGAAGAGAACGATTACCATTACTCGCTCCAGGACGTCGAAAAACCTAATCTTTTCAGAGACCTCTACAGCTACGTCGAGATCCCCAAGGTGGCGTTCAACCACAGGCGCGTGCCCATGAACATGCCCACCGATATCTGGATCACCGACACGACGTTCCGCGACGGCCAGCAGTCGATAGAGCCGTACACGGTAAAGCAGATGGTCGACCTGTTCACGTTCATGCACAGGCTCGGCGGCCCGTACGGCATAATCCGCCAGTCCGAGTTCTTCGTATACAGCGAGAAGGACCGCAGGGCGATCCAGGAGTGCATGGATCTGGGCTTCAAGTTCCCGGAGATCACGACGTGGATCAGGGCTACGAAGGACGACTTCAAGCTCATCAAGGACATCGGCATCAAGGAGACGGGCATACTCGTATCCTGCAGCGACTACCACATCTTCAACAAGCTCGGCCTCAACAGAAAGCAGGCGCTCGACCAGTACCTCGGCACCGTCGCGATGGCGTTCGAAGCGGGCATCGTTCCGCGCTGCCACCTCGAGGACATCACCCGCGCGGACTTCTACGGCTTCGTCGTTCCGTTCGTGAACGAGCTGTCCAACATGGCTAAGGACGCCGGAATGCCCGTCAAGATCAGGGCGTGCGACACCATGGGCTACGGAGTTCCCTACTCGGAGGTCGCTCTTCCGAGGAGCGTCGCCGGCATCATATACGGTCTTCTGCACCACTGCGACATCCCCAGCGAATGCCTGGAGTGGCACGGCCACAACGACTTCTACAAGGCTGTCGCGAACGCGTCCACCGCGTGGCTGTTCGGCGCGAGCGCAGTCAACACGACGCTGCTGGGCATCGGCGAGCGCACGGGCAACGTGCCCCTCGAGGCGATGGTCATCGAGTACGCGTCGCTGCGCGGCTCGCTCGACGGCATGGACCCGACCGTCATCACCGAGATCGGCGATTACTACCGCAACGAGATCGGCTACGACGTTCCGCCGATGACGCCGTTCGTAGGACGCAACATCAACGTCACGCGCGCCGGCGTTCACGCCGACGGCATGATGAAGGACCAGGAGATCTACAACATCTTCGACACAGAAAAGATCCTCAACAGGAAGCCCTCCGTACTCATCGGAAAGGCCTCGGGCCTGGCGGGCATCGCTTACTGGATAAACGACAACTACAACCTCAGCGGAGCTTCCAAGATCTCCAAGAGCGACAAGCTCGTCACGACCATGAAGGAATGGATCGACGCCGAATACGAAGGCGGCCGCGTGACCGTTCTCAGCAATCAGGAGCTCGAAGCTAAGGTCGCCGAGCTTTCCGGCGGAAAGCTCGTTCGCGGCAGGAAGGAGGCAAAATAATGGAAAAGGCAGTATCCCTCGCGGAACAGATATTCGCGAAGCTCGAAAAGGACATTTATTCCGGCGTCTATAAAAGAGGAGAGCTCCTCACCGAGACGAAGCTGTGCGAAGAGCTCGGCGTCTCCCGCACGCCCGTGCGCGAAGCGATCCGCGTGCTCGAGCAAGAGCACCTGGTGAGCGTCAGCAACAAGGGCATCCGCGTAATAAGCATAACGCCCGAAGAGGCAGACTACATATTCGAGATACGCAGGCGCGTCGAGGGCCTCGCGGCCTCCGCGTGCGCGAAGAACATCTCCGACGAGGAGATAAAGGAGCTCGGAGACATCATCGGGCTTCAGGAGTTCTACGCGGCAAAGCACGACGGCGAGAAGGTCACGGACTACGACAGCCAGTTCCACCAGAGCGTCTACAAGTTCAGCGGCAGCGTCGTCATATACGATACTCTCACCAACCTGCACAAGAAGATCCAGAAGTACAGGAAGAGATCCGAGAGCAACAAGAGCCGCGCGGCGGCGGCGACGGCGGAGCACCGCAGGATCTACGAGGCGATAGCCGCCCGCGATCCCGAGGCTGCCGAGAAGGCGATGATCGACCACGTCTGCAGCGCCCACGCCCACTTCCAGACTCACATGAACACCGAGGAGTAAAGGAGACAGAACGTGGCAATGACGAAGAGATCCGGCGCGGTTTATCTCCGCGGCGGAAAGCCGGTCCCTGCCGGCAAGGCCGATCCCGCGGCGCGAGAGCTCACGATGGCGTACGGCATACTGCGCGCCCACGAGAAGAAGCACGCCGGCGACGGCACCATGCGCATCGCGTTCGACGCGATGACGTCGCACGACATAACTTACGTCAACATAATCCAGACGGCCAGGGCCTCCGGAATGACGGAGTTCCCGATCCCCTACGCGCTCACGAACTGCCACAACAGCCTGTGCGCCGTAGGCGGCACCATAAACGAGGACGACCACGCGTTCGGGCTCTCCGCCGCGAAGAAGTACGGCGGCATCTACGTGCCCGCGAACCAGGCGGTCATCCACCAGTTCGCCAGGGAAAAGCTCGCCGGCTGCGGAAAGATGATCCTCGGCTCCGACTCGCACACGCGCTACGGCTGCTACGGCACGATGGCCGTCGGCGAGGGCGGCGGCGAGCTCGTTAAGCAGCTGCTCAGAAACACCTGGGACATCGCCGACCCCGAGGTAGTGCTCGTGTGGATAGAGGGAAAGCTCCCCCACGGGATAGGTCCCCACGACGTGGCGATCGCGCTCACGGCTGAGACGTTCCCCGACGGCTTCGTTAAGAACAAGGTCCTCGAGTTCGCGGGCCCCGGCATCGAAGCCCTCAGCATGGATTTCCGCATCGGCGTCGACGTTATGACGACCGAGACGAGCTGCCTTTCCTCGATCTGGATAACGGACGAAAAGGTAAAGGAATACTACGCGACGATCGGACGGCCCGAGGCTTTCGCGCCGCTGGCGCCCGCCGAGGGCGCGTACTACGACGCGATGGTCACGATCGATCTGGACGAGATGGAGTCCATGATCGCGCTGCCGTTCCACCCGTCCAAGGCGTACACGATACACGAGCTGCAGAAGGACCCCGAGGCGATCTTCAAAAAGATCGAGGAGGAGTGCGACAAGGAGCTCGCCGGCAAGGTCAGCATGGACCTTCGCAGGAACATCGGGCCCGACGGAAAGGTCCGCTGCGAGCAGGGCGTCATCGTCGGCTGCGCGGGCGGTATGTACGAGAACATCTGCGAGGCGGCGGCGATACTCGAGGGAAAGAGCATCGGAAACGGATACTTCGACCTGTCGGTCTATCCCTCGTCCGCTCCCGTGAACATGGCTATACTTAAGGACGGTACGGCCGCGGTGCTCGCCGAGGCGGGCGCAGTCATCAAGCCGTGCTTCTGCGGACCGTGCTTCGGCGCGGGCGACACGCCGGCCAACAATACGCTGTCCGTGCGCCACGCGACGAGGAACTTCGCCAACCGCGAGGGCTCAAAGCCCGCGAACGGCCAGATAAGCGCTGTCGCGCTGATGGACGCGCGCTCGATAGCGGCCACCGCGATAAACGGAGGCGTGCTCACGGCCGCGACCGACATCGATTACGATTTCACGCCGCGCGAATATCATTTCGACGGCTCGATCTACGAAAAGCGCTGCTATTTCGGCTTCGGCAAGGCGGATCCGTCCGTCGAGCTGCGCTTCGGCCCGAACATCACGGACTGGCCGAAGATGCCGGAAGAGGAGGAAGACATGCTCGTTAAGCTGTGCGCCGTCATCCGCGACGACGTTACGACGACGGATGAGCTGATCCCCTCAGGGGAGACTTCGAGCTACCGCTCCAATCCTCTCAAGCTGTCCGAGTTCGCGCTCTCGAGGCGCGTTCCCGAGTACGTCGGCCGCAGCAAGGCCGTCCGGGCGCTCGAGGAGGCGAGGGGCCGCGGGGAGATCGCGGAGGAGCTCGCTTCGGTCTGCGCGAAGCTCGGCGCCGACCCGGCGAAGTGCAGCGTCGGAAGCTGCGTGTTCTCAAAGCGTCCGGGCGACGGCTCGGCAAGGGAGCAGGCCGCGTCGTGCCAGAAGGTGCTCGGCGGCTTCGCCAACATCTGCTACGATTACGCCACGAAGCGCTACCGCTCCAACTGCATAAACTGGGGCATCGTTCCGTTCACTATCGACAGGAGCGAGCCGTTCGGATACGAGACGGGCGACTGGGTGTACGTCCCGGGCGTGCGCGAAGGGATACTCGCAGGGCGCGAGACCTTCGCGGGCAAGGTGCTCTCCGCCGACGGCGGCGTAAAGGACATAACGCTGTACTGCAGAGGCCTCACGGACGAAGAGAAGCTGATACTTACTAAGGGCTGCCTCATGAATTACTACGCGGCCGGCCTTGGAAGAGAGGAGTAGCACATGGATAAGATTAAGATGACGACCCCGCTCGTCGAGATGGACGGCGACGAGATGACCAGGATCATCTGGCAGATGATCAAGGACAAGCTGATACTGCCGTTCGTGGATCTGAAGACCGAATACTACGATCTCGGACTGCTCGCCCGCAACGACACGGACGACGAGATAACGGTCAAGTCCGCCGAGGCGACCCTCAAATACGGCGTGGCAGTAAAGTGCGCCACTATAACGCCGAACAAGCAGCGCATGGAGGAGTATCCGCAGCTGAAGAAGATGTGGAAGTCCCCGAACGGAACGATCCGCTCGATCATGGGCGGCACCGTGTTCCGCACGCCGATCGTGATCGACGCCGTAAAGCCGGTCGTCAAGTGCTGGAAGAAGCCGATAACGATCGCGCGCCACGCGTACGGCGACATCTACAAGGCCGTCGACATGGCGACCACCGAGCCCGGCGAATGCGTGCTCGTGTTTAAGGGCGAGAGCGGAAAGGAAGAGGTCCTGAGCGTCCAGAAGGTCGACGGTCCGGCGATCTGGCTCGGCCAGCACAACACCGAGAAGAGCATCCGCGACTTCGCGCGCGCCTGCTTTGCGTACGCGATCGACCTTAAGCAGGATCTGATGTTCTCCGCCAAGGACACGATCTCCAAGGTCTACGACGGAAGGTTCAAGGAGATCTTCGACGAGGAGTTCGAAAACTACAAGGCGAAGTTCGAGGAGCTCGGCATCACGTACTTCTACACGCTGATCGACGACGCCGTCGCGCGCATAATGCGCTCCGAGGGCGGCCTCATCTGGGCGTGCAAGAACTACGACGGCGACGTTATGAGCGACATGGTCTCCACGGCCTTCGGTTCGCTCGCGATGATGACGTCCGTCCTCGTGACCCCGGACGGCAAGTGCGAGTACGAGGCGGCTCACGGCACCGTGACGCGCCACTACTACAGATATCTCAAGGGCGAGGAGACGAGCACGAACCCCGTCGCGACCATATTCGCGTGGTCCGGCGCCCTGCGCAAGAGGGGCGAGCTCGACGGGCTCGCGGATCTCGCGGCGTTCGGCGACAAGCTCGAGAAGGCGACTCTGGACGTGATCTCGTCCGGCCGCATGACGAAGGACCTCGTCGCGATGGTCAGCGAAGGCGTCTCCGCGACCGCGATGAACACCTCCGATTTCCTCGACGCGATAGCCGGCGAGCTGGCGAAGCTGATGTAGGAAAGGCCGCGGACAGCATTTTGGTCACCGAAAGCCGGATATTGCGGGTCTCAGTGTACATGTTTTGCTGATCGGCGCGCGAAAATAAGCCCGGCGGCGCCGGGCGCGCCCGAAAAACGCGCGTATTATAAGGAAAAAACGGCAGGAGCTGCGAAAACAGCGCCTGCCGATCCTTTTTTTGTATACTTTTTTGACTGTTCGCGCGTTTTCAGTGACCAAAAAGCTGTCCCGGAGCGTTTCGAGGAAGCGCGCGGGCGGCGCCTCAGGGAAGCGCTCTGACGTCGACGACGGCGCAGCCTGCCGCGGCCGCGGCCTCCATGGCGTAGGGCGAGTCCTCGTAGACGACCGCGTTTTCCGGCGCGACGCCGCAGCGGCGGCAGGCGAGCCGGAATATCTCGGGGTCGCTCTTGGGCAGCCCGAAGTCGGCGGCGGTATAGATATCCTCGAAGCAGCCGAGTATGCCGAGCCGCGCGAAGGCGCTGGCGATGCAGCCCTTGTCCGAGGTGGAAAGGGCGACGACGCGGGCGCCGCGGCCCCGGAGCTCCTTCACCATGCCGAAGCCGGGCTCCAGGGGGCCGATGTCATCGGCGTACCTGCGGGCTATCAGCTCCGTTATCTCGCGCTGTATCTGCACGGCGCTCTCGCTCAGCCCGAAATTGGCCCGCAGGTACTCCGCGGCGACATCCATCGTGAACTTAGAGAGCGTTATGTGCAGATCTTTGGGCCCGGTCTTTCCCTTCAGCGCGAGGTATTCCAAAGGAAGCCCCCGCCACATCGGCATGGAGTCGAGTATGGTGCCGTCGACGTCGAATATATGCAGCTGAACGGTCTTCGGATCGCGCTCCACGTCAAAAAAACTTAACGATCTCGTCCGCGGGCTTTCTCGGACGCAGAGCCGGCTCCTCGTCCTTGTAGCCGACCGCTATCACCGCCATCAGTTCCTCGTTTTCGGGGATCTGCAGAGCTTCGCGCAGGAAATCTCCGTTGCGCATGCCCATGATCAGCGTGTCGAGCCCGAGGTCCTTCGCCTTAAGGATCAGGTACGCGGTCGACAGCCCGAGGTCGTAGGCGCCCCAGAGGTCGCCGCACCTGTTGTCGGCGACGCCGTTGTTGAAGCCGGACGTGCCCTTTACGAACGTCTGCACGAGCATGACCGTTCCCGGTATCTTGTGGATGTTGTTCGGAGTGATGCCGCCTTCGGCGATCTCCGCGAGCTTTTCGGGCGAGCATACCGCGTAGTACCTCGCGGGCTGATCGTTCTTCCAGCTCGGAGCGAACCTCGCCGCGTCGATCATCTCGCGGATCTGGTCTTCCGTGACCGTCTTTGAAGCGTCGAATTTGCGGACCGATCTCCGCTCGATCAGGAGTTTGTTGAATTCCATGGCTGTGTCCTCTCTATTTCCATTCAAAACGTTTGAATATGTTGTCAGCTGTCATAATGAATAATAACATCGCGCGGGGCATCTGGCAAATCCGGGCCGCGCGCTCCCGAAATAATTGTCCGCCGGCGCCATTAAGTGATACAATATTCCGGTAAAAGGCTACTTACCGAAAGGAGTGCATCATATGACAAAGATCGATATTTATTCCGGTTTCCTGGGCGCCGGCAAGACCACGCTCATCAAAAAGCTGGTCAGCGAAGCATACAAGGGCCAGAAGACGGTCATCATCGAGAACGAGTTCGGCGAGATCGGCATCGACGGAGGCTTCCTCAAGGACGCCGGCGTCGAGGTGCGCGAGATGAATTCCGGCTGCATTTGCTGCAGCCTTACAGGAGATTTCAAGGAAGCGCTCAAGCTCGTCGTCGCGGATTACGCTCCCGACAGGATAATCATAGAGCCTTCGGGCGTAGGCAAGCTCTCCGAGGTCGCGGCGGCCGTAATGGCTACCGGCTCCGACCAGCTCGAGCTCGGCGGGCTCACCACCGTAGTAGACGCCGGAAAGTGCAAGCTCTATCTCAAGAACTTCGGCGAATTCTTCAACGACCAGGTCGAGACGGCACACTGCATAGTGCTCAGCCGCACGGGCATCGTGCCGGGCTACAAGGTGCAGGAGGCCGTGGATCTGCTGCGCGAGCACAATCAGCACGCCGTCATCCTTACCGCTCCGTGGGAGGAGCTCACCGGCGAGCAGATACTCGCCGCGGTCGACGGGCGCGACGAGCTGTCCGAGACGCTCAAGGCCCTCATCGAGCAGCACGTTCGCGAGGCCGAGGAGGACGACGATGACGACGACGAAGAAGAAGAGCACGGGCATCATCACGAGGAGCACGGGCATCACCACGAGGAACACGGGCATCACCACGACGAGCACGGCCATCACCATCACCACCACCATCATCACGAGGGAGAGCACGACGCGGACGAGGTCTTCACGAGCCTCGGCATACAGACCGCGAAGCGCTTCGACAGGCTCGAGCTGCGCGAGATCCTCAAGGCGCTCGACGATACGGAAAAGTACGGCATGGTGCTGCGCGCGAAGGGCATAGTCGAGAACACGCGCGGCGGCTGGCTGCACTTCGACTTCACGCCCGGCGAGCAGGACGTGCGCGACGGCGCGGCCGCCACGACGGGAGTCCTCTGCGTCATCGGCGCGGAGCTGAAGGAAGACGCGGTAAAGGATCTTTTCGGGGTGAAGTAGATGCCGCAGGAAGTGCCCGTCTACCTGTTCACGGGTTTTCTCGAGGCGGGAAAGACGAAATTCATACAGGAGATCCTCGAGGACAGCGGTTTCAACGACGGCGAGCGGACGCTGCTGCTGCTGTGCGAGGAGGGGCTCGAGGAGTACGACCCTTCGCGGTTTTCGTTCGACAACGTCGTTATTAAGAACGTCGAGTCCGAGGAGGACGTGGCCCTCTATAAGTTCGAGACTCACCAGCGCCGCACCGACGCCGAAAAGGTGATCATCGAGTACAACGGCATGTGGCCGCTGGACAAGCTGTTCGCGGCGATGCCGGAAGGCTGGATCGTCTATCAGGAATTCTTCTTCGCCGACGCGAACACGTTCCTGACGTACAACGCGAACATGCGCCAGCAGACGTACGACAAGCTGAAGACCTGCGACACGGTGGTCTTCAACAGGTTCAGCGACAAGCTCGACCGCATGGAGCTGCACAAGGTGGTCCGCGCCGCCTCGCGCAGGGCGGAGATCCTCTACGAGTACGGGGACGGAAGGACGGAGCGCGACGATATCGAGGATCCGCTGCCTTTTGACAAGGACGCCCCGGTCATAGAGATCGCGGACAAGGATTACGCGCTCTGGTACAGGGACCTGGACGAGGAGATGGCCGGATACGAGGGGAAGACCGTCAGGTTCGGCGCGCTCGCGGCGGATTCGTCGCGGCTGCCGGAGAACGTGTTCGTCGTGGGAAGGCCGCTGATGACGTGCTGCGAGGCCGACATACGCATGGCGGGCCTCGCGTGCGAGTGGAGCGGCGGTCTTGCCGGATCAAAAAAACCCGAGCCTCGCGGATGGTTCGTCGTGACGGCAAGGATACACATAAAGGCGAGCCCGGCGTACGGCGGCTCCGAGGGACCGGTCCTGGAGGTCATCGGGATCGAGCCCGGAGAGGTGCCCGGGGAGGGCGCCCTCGCTACGTTCTATTGACAACGCAGGAGTATAAGAGCCGCGCGCCGCGGGCTGCCGAAGAAAGCGCCTGCCGCGCGGTCCTTTTTTTCGATATCCCGCAACGCGCGGGGAGTTTTTCCGTCTGTAACAGTGTAGGGGATGCATCGTTCGACAGGGGTAACGAACGGGATCTGTGTTTTTTCAGGAGGAGATATCGTGAGGATAAACGCAAGAGCTGTAAAGAAGATAGTCGCGTGCGCGCTGG
>JAEEVI010000144.1 GCA_016287035.1 Bacillota bacterium | reverse complement strand
GAAATCAGCAAAAGTCGAAAGGAAAGGTCTCTTACCATGAAGAAAAAGAATAAAGTCGCAATAATAGGTGTAGGTTTCGTAGGCTCCAGCATCGCGTACGCGCTCGCAATGCGCAACGTCGCGGACGAGATCGTGCTCATCGACATGATCAAGGACAAGGTAGACGGCGAAGTGCTGGATATAGCCCACGGCATAGCCGAGATCGGCGATACGAAGATCTATCAGGGCGAATATCCCGACTGCAAAGGAGCGGATCTCGTGATCGTCGGCGCCGGCCGCGGCAGAAAGCCCGGCGAGAGCAGGCTCGACCTCACCATGGACAACATCAACATCGCGGGCAGCGTCGTCGACGGGCTCAAGCCCTACTACGACGGCGTCATCATGGTCGTCGCGAACCCCGTGGACATCCTCGCGCAGAAGATCAGCGAGAAGATCGGCCAGACGAACGGCAAGGTATTCGGAACGGGCTGCATGCTCGACACCTCCCGCTTCCTGCGCGCGATAGCCAACTACGTCGGAACTCCGATCGCGGAGGTCGAGGGCTTCATCGTAGGCGAGCACACCGACGCCCAGATCGCTCTCTGGAGCCACGTTTCCGTATGCGGCATGCCGATAGCGGACTACTGCAGCGCCAACGGCATAGAGTGGAACGCCGACGTCGCGGCCGACATAGCTCAGCGCACCAAGACCATGGGCGCGGACATCATCAAGCGCAAGGCCAGAACGCACTACGGCATAGCCACCAGCGTCTGCTATCTCGCCGACGCGGTGCTCAACGACAAGAAGATCATCGCTTCCGTCGCGAGCCCGATGCACGGCGAATTCGGCGCGGAAGGCGTATCCATGAGCGTTCCCTCGATCGTCGGAGCCGGCGGCGTCGAGAAGAAGATCATCGAGGGCTGGACGCCCGAGGAGGAGCAGGCGTTCGCCGCTTCCGCAGCCGGCCTCATGAAGTTCAGCGCGGATCTGTAAAAAATCGCAAAGAGTTACGAAAGCCGGGAGCGCAAGCGCCCGGCTTTTGCTTTCCGGCCGCCCGGATGAGAAAATGCGTTTATTGTTTCCGCAAAATTGTTATAATAAAAGAATGATAACCACCTTCGGGTGAGAGATGTTCAAGGAGGTAGCTAAGGATGCCGGGATCCAGATTCTTCAAAAAGGTCCCCGAATTCAGACTTCCCAAATTCAGGATAGACGAGGGCGAGGGCTACGAGGCTCTCAGGGCTGCCCAGCGCGAGCACGGCTCGCTGCTTCATCCGCACGCGCAGCCGCATCCCGAATACCCGGGCACGGACTTTAAGACAGTCCGGAGCGCTTTCGAGTACGCCGTCGAAAAATACTCGGACAGGCCGTTCATAATGGAATGCAGGACGCGCAAGGGCGAGTTCGATACGGTCACCTACGGCCGGTTCAAGTACGACGTGCTGTGCTTCGCCACGTGCCTCATGTACGGCAAGGAGCTCCACGAGAGGCGCGTCATTATAATCGGCGAGAACACCTACGAATGGTACGTCGCTTATATGGCGCTGCTCATGGGCGCGGGCATCGCCGTCCCGATCGACGCGCAGCTCCCCGAAAACGAGATAGAGAACCTCATAACGCGCTCAAAGGCCGAGGCGATAATCTATTCGCCGAAGCTCTCCGGGGCCGTAAAGAAGGCTGTCTCAAGGACCTCCGGGATACGCTACATGATAGAGATGTACAGCGACGATCCTCTTAAGGAGGGCCACGTCGGATTCGATTTTCTGTGCGAGCGCGGCGTGAAGCTCCTCGCGCGCGGAAGCAAGCGGCTCGCCAACAGGAAGGTTGAGCCCGACGAGTTCGCGGCGCTGTTCTTCACGAGCGGGACGACGTCCGAGGCGAAGGGCGTCATGCTGTCGCAGAGGAACCTCTCCGCCAACATAAACGCGGCCAGCGCTTACGTCGACATAGTTCCCGAGGACAGGCTCCTCAGCGTCCTTCCTCTGCACCATACGTACGAGTCGAGCATAGGCTTCCTGTACCCGATGGCGATGGGCGCTTCCATCGCGATAAACAGGAGCCTCAAGCATTTCATCGACGACATGAAGCTGATCCGCCCCACGTGCATGATAGCGGTCCCGGTGCTGATCGAGACGCTGCACAGGCGCATCGAAAAGGCCCTCGAAAAGAGCGGCAAGAAGTCGTTCGTAGACAGGCTCATACGTATAACGGGCGCGCTGCCCGGCCAGAACGCGGCGCTCAAGCGCAAGGTCTTCGGCGAGATCTACGCGGGCCTCGGCGGAAAGCTGAGGATAATCGTATCCGCCGCCGCTCCGCTGGACATAAGGGTCAGCCGCTGGTTCAAGAGCATAGGCATAACGTTCATGCAGGGCTACGGCCTCACGGAGACGGCTCCGATCGCGGCCCTCACTCCGGACTACGACATGCGCGACGGCTCCGTCGGAAAGGCGGTAAAGGGCGTCGAGATAAAGATAAAGGATCCGAACGAGAACGGCGAGGGAGACGTGCTCATAAGGGGCGAGACCCTCATGCTCGGCTACTACGAAAACGAAAAGGCCACGAAGGAAGCTATCGTCGACGGGTGGTTCGATTCGGGCGATATCGGATATATGGACCAGGACGGCTTCGTCTACCTGACGGGCCGCTCCAAGAACGTCATAGTGACGCAGAACGGAAAGAACATATACCCCGAGGAGATAGAGACGCTGCTCAAGACCGTGCCGGAGATAAAGGAGTGCATGGTCTACGGCAAGGAGATATCCGGCGAGAAGGAGCTGATAGTCACGGCTCTCATCATTCCCGACTACGCGGCGATCAGTACGCTGCACGAGGAAGAGGCGAAGAAGCACGGTCCGGAGGACGTCCTCGTGGGTGACACACCGTTCACCGAGGAGGAGATCAGCAGGATCCTCTGGGCGCAGGTCAAGACGGTCAACCACATGCTCTCCGGTTACAAGGCAGTAAAGCGCATAGAGATAAAGCACGACGAGTTCGCTAAGACCTCCACACTGAAGATCAAGCGCTTCGTCGAGATAGAGAAGGGGTCCGCGCGATGAAGATAACAGATATGCTCGGAAGCGGGAGATATTCGCTCTCGTTCGAGGTGTTCCCTCCGAAGGCGAATTCGAACTATCGCAAGATACACGACGCCGCCATAGAGGTCGCGGGGCTGCGGCCGTCGTTCGTGAGCGTCACGTACGGCGCCGGAGGCGGCACGAGCGCCTATACGCTCGAGCTGGCTTCGCAGATAAAGAACGAGCTCGGCGTTGAGAGCCTTGCGCATCTCACGTGCATAAGCTCCGACAGAAGGACCGTGCGCGAAAGGCTCGCGGAGATCAGGGCTGCCGGGATAGAGAACGTCATGGCCCTGAGGGGGGACATCCCCGCGGAGCTCGAGGGCGCCGACAGGTCCGGCTGGGACTACCACTACGCCGTGGAGCTCATAAGGGAGATCAAGGAGCTCTATCCGGACCTCTGCGTGGGCGCGGCGTGCTATCCGGAAAAGCACCCGGAGAGCGCGGACCAGACAGAGGACATACGCCATCTGAAGGAGAAGGTCGACGCGGGCGCCGGTTTCCTCACGACGCAGATGGTCTTCGACAACAATCTGTTCTTCAGCTTCATGTACAAGCTTCGCGAGGCCGGGGTGACCGTCCCCGTGCTTCCCGGAATAATGCCGATAACGAACGGCAACCAGGTCGAGAGG
>JAEEVI010000143.1 GCA_016287035.1 Bacillota bacterium | reverse complement strand
CGCTCCGTTATTCAGGGCGGAAGGCTCCGACAGGCTGCTGTGCGCCGGTCTTCTGTCCGGTATGTGCGGGCTTCTCGTGCACTGCTATTTCGAGAACATATTCGAGGAACCGTATATGATGGCGTATTTCTGGGGGCTCGCGGCGGTGCTGATCTACCTCGGCTTTTTCGCCGGCGAAAAGAAAATAAAAAAAGGACCGGAATGATCCGGTCCATGGAGCGGATGAAGGGAATCGAACCCTCGACCGCAGCTTGGGAAGCTGCTGTTTTGCCATTAAACTACATCCGCGCGGTCGCTGCGCGCAGCCTCGCGCTCGTTTACGATACCACATTTCTATGCTATAATCAAGACGGCCTCAGGAGGGTTTTTTTATGAAGATAAGATTCTGCGGAGCTGCGACGGGCGTGACGGGTTCCTGCCACCTCGTCAGCACGGACAAGCACAAGATACTTCTCGATTGCGGCATGTTCCAGGGCGGAAAGAGCATGGAAGCCCTGAACCGCCAGCCGTTTCCTTTTAATCCTGCCGAGATAGAATGCGTGGTCATGAGCCACGCGCACATAGACCACTGCGGAAGGCTCCCGCTGCTCGTAAAGCACGGCTTCAAGGGCCCTGTCTACGCTACGGACGCGACGGCGCAGCTGATGGACGTCATGCTCAAGGACAGCGCGCACATACATGAACAGGACGCGCTGTGGGAGAACAAGCGCGGCGCGAGAGCCGGAAAGAAGCCCGTCGAGCCGCTGTATACGCTCAGCGACGCGCAGGAAGCGATAAACCTCATAAAGCCCGTTCGCCTCGACCAGCTGATCGAGCTGAACGACCAGATGAAGATCGTATTCAACGAAGCCGGGCACATCCTCGGTTCGGCGATCGTCGAGCTGTGGACGACCGAGGGCGACAGGACGTCGAAGACGGTCTTTTCCGGCGATATCGGAGTGAACGACCGCCCGATACTCAGAGATCCCAAGATCATTAAGAAGGCCGACTACGTCATAATGGAGACGACGTACGGCAGCAGACTTCACGAGACTTTCGCGCAGGGGATGCCCAAGCTGCTGGAGATAGCCGCAAAGACTGCCCAGCGCGGCGGCAACGTCATAATACCCGCGTTCGCCGTCGGACGCACCCAGGAACTGCTCTTCGAGCTCAACAAGGTCTACGACGGAAAGGGCCCGATGCACGATATCCTCAAGAACGTTCCGGTCTATGTCGACAGCCCGATGGCAAAGAACGCGACCGATATATTCATCCTCAACGCGCAGTATTACGACGACGAGACGCGCGGCTATCTGCTGCGCGGCGACCATCCGCTGGATTTCATGGGGCTGCACTTCACGCAGACGAGCGCCGAGAGCCAGGCTCTCAACGCCGACAGGACCCCGAAGATAATAATCTCCGCCAGCGGAATGTGCGACGCCGGCCGCATACGCCACCATTTAAAGCACAACCTCTGGGGACCCAAGAACAGCATAGTGTTCGTAGGCTACCAGGCCGAAGGAACTCTCGGACGCAGACTGGTCGACGGTGAGAAGACCGTCACGCTCTTCGGCGAGGACATATCCGTACAGGCTGAGATCTACAACCTGCAGGGCTTTTCCGGCCACGCGGACCAGAACGGTCTGTTCAACTGGCTCTCGGGATTCCAGGCGCCTCCAAAGCAGATATTCCTCGTTCACGGCGAGAAGGAATCGAAGGAGACCTTCGCCAAGCTCGTCGAGCAGAAGAAGGGCTGGAAGTGCACGGTCGTAGAAGGCTACGACGAATATGAGCTCGCGGAGGACGTCTCTATGACGGGCACGACCGCCGAGCAGGAATTCGTGAGCGACGAGGAGATCGACGGCGTGCGCAGGCGCATCGCCGACATCCACTCCGCGCTCGAGACGGTGCTCTACAGCACCACGATATCGCTGCACTCCGACGTTACACCCGACAAGATGACGGAAATAAAGAACAGCGTCGCCAATCTCGAAAAGGACATCCTCGAGATAAGCGCGGCTGTCGCGAGAGAATAGCGGAGGCGAAATGAACGGTCTTTTCGGAAAGACGATCGTCGCCGCGACCCAGAACAAGGGAAAGCTGCGGGAGATAGAAGCCCTTACAAAACAGTTCGGCTGCCGCCTCATATCCATGGCGGACGCCGGCCTCGCGGATCTGGACGTGCCCGAGACGGGGAGCACGTTCCTCGAGAACTCCGCGCAGAAGGCATGCGCGGTCGCGAAGCTCACCGGGCTCGCCGCGATAGCCGACGACAGCGGCCTTTGCGTGGACTATCTCGGAGGCGCGCCGGGCGTGTATTCGGCGCGGTTCGCGGGAGAAGGCCACGACGACGCGGCCAACAGGAAAAAACTGCTCGAGGCGCTCGACGGAGTGCCGGAGGAACAGCGCGCCGCGCATTTCGCGTGCGCCGTTACGGTATGCTTCCCCGACGGAGAATACATACAGGTCGAGGGGCGCTGCGACGGGCGGATAGATACGAAGGAGACAGGCAGCGGAGGCTTCGGCTACGACAGCCTGTTCATTCCGGACGGATACTCGCGGAGCTTCGCGGCTCTGCCCCAGGAGACCAAGAATTCGATAAGCCACAGAGCCGACGGCCTTCGAAAGATGAAGGAGGCTCTGGAGACCAGAGAGGACCCGGGTAAATGAAAAAACGGATCTGCTTTTTGCTTTCTGTCATACTGCTCGCCTGCGGGGCGCTCGTTCCGCAGGAGTCTTTCGCCGCCTCGCCCTCCCCGACGATAGAGGCGGAGGCTGCCATCCTCGTGGACATGACGACCGGCGACATACTGTTCGAAAAGAATTCCCGCGAGCAGCTCTATCCGGCGAGCACCACCAAGATGATCACGTGCCTGCTTGCGCTCGAGAACCTCAAGCCGGACAAGATCGTCATAGCTGACGAGGAGGTCGCGGCGACCGGAGGCACGGTAGTTCCTCTCAAGGTCGACGAGGCGATATCCGTCGAGGCTCTGGAGAACGTCATGATGGTAGTGTCGGCCAACGACGCCGCAGTCGCGCTCGCGAAGGCGGTCAGCGGAAGCGTCCCCGAGTTCGCCAAGCTGATGAACGAAAGGGCGAAGGAGCTCGGGGCCGAGGATACCAATTTCGTCACCCCGAACGGCCTGCACGACGACGCGCACGTGAGCACCGCTTACGACCTCGCCATGATCGCTCTCGGCTGCATGAAAAACGAGACGTTCAGGAAGATCGTAAAGCAGCCGGCGTACACGGTCCCCGAGACGAACAAGAGCCTCGCGAGGGCTTTCAACAATACGAACCTTCTGCTGTATTCCGACGACGAGTCCGACATGGTCTACGTCGGCGGCGTGCGCAGGGTATGCAAATACGACGGCATAATAGGCGTAAAGACCGGATATACCGGCAGGGCAGGAGGCTGCCTCGTCTCCGCGGCCGAAAGGAACGGCACGAAGATCCTCTGCGTCGTCCTCAAGTCCAGCACGATGGGCAGGTTCGCCGACAGCATATCGCTGCTCGACTGGGGCTTCGCGAACTACAAGACGCTGAAGGTCCTCGGAGAGGGCGCCACGCTCGGCGCCATCAAGGTGAAGGGCGGAGCCGTAAGGGCCGTCGAGGCCGTCATGTCCTCGGACGCTCTTGCCACGATACCGGCCGACGCGTCGGACGCCGTGCTCTCTACGGAGATAAAGCTCTTCGACTCGCTCAAGGCGCCTGTCGAGGCCGGGACCAGGATCGGCGAGGTCCTCATGTACGAGGGCGGCGCGCTGGTCGCGTCGTATTCCGCCATAGCGGCGCAGACCGTCGAAAAGGGCGGCATACTCTCGAACATCGGCATCCCGGACAAGACCGCGGCCATCATCTGGACAATTTTAAAGCTCGTGTTCCTCGTCATCTTCCTGCTGCTTGTCGTTTACGTTCTGATAAAGCGGCGCCAGACAAGGATAAAGAAGGCGCGCAAGGCCGCGAGGCTCGAAAAGAAGCGCCGCGAGGAGGAGGCCCGCCGCAGGGAGTGGGAGAGCAGCTACCGCAACAGATATATCGATTACGAAGACGAAGACGAGCGCTAAATGTTTGACATAAGCGAACATCTCAAAAAACTGCCCGAAAGCCCCGGTGTCTACATGCACAAGGACCGCTTCGGGCAGATAATATATGTGGGCAAGGCCGTGTCGCTGAAAAGGCGCGTGAGCCAGTATTTCCAATCGAACAGGAACCACTCGCCCAAGGTCCGCAGCATGGTCGCCAACATCGCCGAATTCGAGTATATCACCTGCGGCAGCGAGATGGAGGCGCTCATACTCGAGTGCAACCTGATCAAGAAATACCAGCCAAAGTACAACGTCCTGCTGCGCGATGACAAGACGTATCCGTACATAAAGATCACGCTGCACGAGCAGTATCCGCGGGTCCTCAAGACCAGGCGCATAGTTAACGACGGTTCCAAGTACTTCGGCCCTTACGCGGACGCGGGAGCCGTAAACGTGATCATCGAGCTCCTCAATTCCGCGTACAGCCTGAAGCGCTGCGCGGCGTCGAGCTTTCCGGCCGGCTTTTCGCCGTGCCTTAATTATCATATACACCAGTGCAGAGGCATATGCAGG
>JAEEVI010000142.1 GCA_016287035.1 Bacillota bacterium | reverse complement strand
CGCCGGCGACCTGGCCCGCCGACGTCACGTTCGTTATCGAGATCAGAACGGCCGCCCACCAGGGCAGACCGCTGCGCACGGCGAGGATGCCGAAGCCGAAGGAGACCGAAAGGTATCCGAGGCATATCGGAAAACCGTCGCGCATGCCTTGTCTGAATTTATTCACCATAAATATTTTATGTTAACTTTCTTGGAATATCACTTGTCAGATGAACTCAGCTTTGCCTCGAGAGCCTTCACTTCGTCCATCCAGACAGCGCTGCAGGCGTCGGACGGCATCCTGAGCCCGCCTCTGGGAGATACATCGACGGAGCCGACCTTCGGACCGTCCGGCAGGCACGAACGCTTGAACTGCTGGCTGAAGAACCTCCTGCAGAACGTTCCGAGCCATTTAAGTATCGTCCTGTCGTCGTACGCTCCGGCGAACGCGATCTTCGCGAGCCTGAATATCTTCGAGGGCCCTTCTCCCCGGCGCAGCATGTGATAGATGAAGAAGTCGTGCAGCTCGTAAGGTCCGACGAGCTCTTCCGTCTTCTGGGAGATCTTTCCGTCCTCGGGCGGAAGAAGCTCGGGCGAGACGGGCGTGTCGAGGACGTCGTACAGAGTCGCCTTCAGCGCCTCGTCGCCGCACGTGTCGGCGTAGCTGCGCACGAGATGGCGCACGAGAGTCTTCGGTATCGATCCGTTGACGTCGTACATCGACATATGGTCGCCGTTGTAGGTCGCCCATCCGAGCGCGAGCTCGGAGAGATCGCCCGTCCCGACGACGAGGCCGTTCTCCATGTTCGCGACGTCCATTAGTATCTGCGTGCGCTCACGCGCCTGCGCGTTCTCGTACGCGGCGTCGTGCACGCCCGGATCGTGCCCTATATCGGCGAAATGCACGGTGACCGAGTCTTTTATCGATATCTCGCGGAAAGTCGCTCCGAGGCGCTCTATGAGCCTCACAGCGTTGTCGTACGTCCTGTCCGTAGTGCCGAAGCCCGGCATCGTGACGGCTATTATGCCCTCTCTGCCGAGCCCGAGCATGTCGAACGTCTTCGCGGTGACGACGAGCGCGAGCGTCGAATCCAGACCGCCGGACACGCCGATGACGGCGGTCCCGCAGTTTATGTGCTCCATGCGCTTTTTGAGACCTGCAGCCTGTATCGCGAGGATCTCCGCGCAGCGGCTGCTTCTTTCTTCGCTCTCGTCCGGAACGAACGGCGCGGGGTCTATGTATCTGGTTATCTCGGTATCCTCCAGCGCGAGATCGAACGCGACCTGGTCGCACTGCGCGCCGAAAAAGCCTGAGAGCCTCCTGCGTTCGAACGCGAGCGTTTCAGTATCGATCTCGGTATATGTGATACCCTCGCTGAAGGGCTCGGATACCGCGAGAAGGCTTCCGTTCTCGGCTATGAAGCAGTGGCCTCCGAACACGAGGTCCTGCGTCGATTCGCCCGGACCGGCGCCCGCGTGGACGTACGCGCAGCTGCAGCGCCGCGATATCCCGCGCGCTGTCTCCTCTCTGCTGTTTCTCCTTCCGACGCCCTCGTACGTGGCCGAAAGGTTCGCGATGACCGTGGCGCCCATAACGGAGAGCTCCTCCGACGTGGGCTGCAGCGCCCACATCTCCGACCCTATCTCCGCGCCTATAGCCAGAGAAGGCATCTGGGCGCACCTGAAGACGCCCCGCGCGAGCACCGGCACGGGCTCGCCGCCTATCTCCGCGTACAGCGCTTCGGCGTCCGCGCCCGAGGCGAAGTATCTGCTCTCGGACGATCCTCCGCAGTCGGAGATGTACGTCTTCGGAACGATGCCGAGGATCCGCCCCGCGCTTACTGCGGCGGCCGCGTCGTACAGCTTCTGTCCTATCTCAATGGGAAGACCGACGAAGAATATGCCGTCGAGGTCCGACGAGGCGTCCCTTATCCTGACGAGACCGTCTAGCGCGGCCGCAAGCAGCGCGTCCTGGAAGAACAGGTCCTGACACGTATATCCCGTTATGCACAGCTCGGGGAAGACGGTGATCTTCGCGCCAGCGCGAAAAGCCTCCTCCATAAGCTCGCAGATCCTGTCCGTATTGAAAGCGGCGTCAGCCACCTTTACCCTTGGAGCCGCCGCGGCGACCTTCACAAATCCGTGTTTCATATACGCTCCTTTGCGATTCGGTGAATACAGGGAAAATTTATCACATGGACGCGCGATTTGCAACATCGCCCGCCCGGCAAAGTCCGAACGAAAAGCTACCGCTCCCGGTCTCCCGGCTGCGCGTTCCTGAGAGCCCTGAGCTCGGCGCGCATCTTCCGTCTTTTGACGGTCAGCCCGCGGACAAGGCGGTAGAACGGCAGCAGCGGCAGCAGGACGGGGAACTTCGCGAACGCGGGGAACGACGCGCGCACGCTTTCCATCGGCAAAAATGCCCTGCTCAGAACGTAGCGCAGCTTGCGGAAGCGGCTGCCTCCGAGGCGGTCCATGCGGTTGCGGACGCTGTTCCCGACGGAGCCGTAGGTTCCGGACGTCAGGATATATCCGAAGAGCTCCTCATCCTGGGCTGTAAGCTCTCCTCCGCCGAAAAGCCGCGCGGCGAGCATGCGGTTGCGGCGCTCGAACTCCGCTATACCGAGCTTTTCGAGCTCGCCGTCGATATAGTCCCTGTCGAGAGAGCCTTCCTTCGCCCTGAGGTAGACCCAGATATCGAGGAGAGACCGCAGTCCTGTGCCTCTTTCGCTATAATGCTTGTACTCGTGGGCGATCATGTAGACGTAGAAGTCCTCGTCGGACAGACGGAACGAGAAGCCGCTCCCCCCGCTAAGGATCATCCTCTTTCCAATGTCGGAATAATACTTCGACAGGATCTTGT
>JAEEVI010000006.1 GCA_016287035.1 Bacillota bacterium | reverse complement strand
GCCATCGACCGCAACCCCCTGCCCTTCGCGCGCCTGGCGGCGCGCGTCTGGGGGATCCCCGCGGACGGGCGCAGCGGCGCCGATGACGGCAACGCCGATCCCGCCGGCCGTTCCTGCGAGCTTCCGGCCGACCGGAGCGCGCTCCGGGACCTCGGTCTCAGGGGCATCGCGGCCTTCAAAGACTTCCTTGCCTCTCTGGGCCTCCCCACGAGCTTTTCCGGTCTCGGCGCGAAGGCCGAAGACATCCCGCGGCTCGTCGCGATGACCGGCGTCGCGCAGGCACCCAAGCCCGGATTCTTCACGCTCGACGCGCAGGCCGCCGAAGCGATCTACCGCCTCGCCGCGAGATAGACCGGCGCCGGAAAGATAGCGACCAGACATCCGGCATCCGGTCAAAAAAGTGACGCTCGCAAGTGAGTATCAGCTCTGCTTTTTCCTGCCCGTGCACACATTTCATGCCAAATGCCGCCCAAATCACCGCAAAACCAGCTTTCCGGACCGCAAGATGTGTGTACTTAACCTGATCATCCTGTCTGTTACACACAAGGATAAACCCCTGTTTTCATTTTTCGCAGGACTTGCCCGTTTCTTTGAAAAGTCTTTATTTTTCAACGACTTTCGGCACTTGCGCGGATCGCGTTTCCCGGCGGCTCGACCCGTCATTACGCGTTTCCGGTATCAACGAGACCTTGTGTGCAGGCAAAACTATAAATGCCAGCCAAACACACATAAACGCCAGAAAGTGTGTGTTTTCCGATAAAATCACAGCTTTCTTGCGCACCTGCACCGCGCAAACGGGAGCCTGCATTTGAATGTGGTACTATTAATTGACCGTTCGCGGGATTTCCGCCGTTAGAAAGAGGATAGATGCCGCAGGCTGCTGAGAACGGCGGCAGCGAGCGCCTGAAACGTCTGCAGACGCAGGCTGCAGCGAGCGCCGGCAGCGATCGCCGGGGAGAAACGATATGGCTTTCGATTTCAAAAAGGAATACAAAGCGTTCTACATGCCGCCGGACAGGCCGGAGATAGTGGACGTTCCGACGGCGAATTACGTCGCCGTGCGGGGCAAGGGCGATCCGAACGAGGAGGGCGGCGCCTATCAGCGGGCGATAAACGTGTTGTACGCGGTCGCGTATACCCTGAGGATGAGCAGCAAGACGGACCATAGGATCGAAGGGTTCTTCGAATACGTCGTACCGCCGCTCGAAGGGTTCTGGTGGCAGGACGGCGTCGAAGGCGTCGACTATTCGGACAAATCGTCGTTCAACTGGATATCGCTGATACGCCTGCCGGATTTCGTGACGGAGGCGGACTTGGAATGGGCGGCAAAGACGGCCGCGGCGAAGAAAAAGCTGGACTGTTCGGCGGCGGAATTCATGACGGTAAGCGAGGGACTCTGCGTGCAGATGATGCACCGCGGCCCTTACGACGACGAGCCGGCGACGGTCGCGCTGATGGACGGATTCCTGGAGAAGAACGGATACGCGAACGATCTCGGAGGCGGCAGGCTGCATCACGAGATCTACCTCTCAGACGCGAGAAAGACTGCGCCGGAAAAGCTGAGGACGGTCATCCGGCATCCGATCAGAAAAAAATGACCCGCGCGGACAAAGGTCCGGCGGGTCGTATGCGCTTCGTTTGCGGCCGAAGGAGCTCTTCCCTGCTACTCCTCCAGCGGGAGCGTGAGCTGATCCATGAGCTCGGGGCTGGCGAAGCCCTCGTCGTCCGAGAGCGTTATGCTGCCGATGTCCTCGAGCTGGGGAAGTTCGGCGAGGCTCTCAAAACCGAATACCGCGAGGAATTCGCGCGTGGTGCCGTATAGTATCGGACGGCCGATCGCGCTGCTGCGGCCGCGCTCCTCCACGAGCCCCTTCTTCATGAGGCCCTCGAGCACGCGGTCGCTCTTTATGCCGCGGACCGCGTCGATCTGGCCCTTCGTGACGGGCTGCTTGTAGGCGATCACCGCCAGCGTCTCGAGAGCCGCCTGGCTGAGGCGCTTCTCGCGGACGGGCGTGCAGAGCTTCTGTATATAGTCGTCGTTCTCGGGCGCGGTGCAGAGCTGGAAGGACTTGTCGAGCTCGCGCACGCGGAGCCCGCCGCCGCGTTCCTCGTAATCTTCCGCGAGCTCGCGCATTATGCGCAGCATCTCGGATACGGGCAGGTTGAACAGATCCGCCGCGGTCTTCGCCTCGAGCGGCTCGCCCCAGACGAACAGTATGGATTCGAGCGCGGATTTTATGCTTTCGTTAGCCATTTGTACCTCTTTCCCCGCCGGCCGCGGGCTTTTCCCTGCCGCGGAGCGTCACCGTTATATCGCCGTAGCGCACAGGCTGGGCGGCCGTCACCGAGCCGTCCTTTACGAGCTCGAGCAGCGACATGAACGTTACGACCCTGTTTATCACCGAACGGTCTTCCTTTATCATCTCCGAGAACAGGAGCTTCTTCTTCCTGCGGAACATGTCGCGGATCTGGACGATCCTCGCCTCGACCGTCATCCTCTGTCGCTGGCGCTGCTCGTACGTCCTGCGGACGTCCTCGAGCCGCTGCTTTTTATACAGGAAGCTCCTGAAAGCCGCGACGAACTGGTCCATGTCGGCCTTGAGCAGGATGTCCTCCTCGCCCGCGTAGCGCGACAGGTCCTCCTGCGGCTTGACGTGGACGTGCGACGCGGCCTCCTCCTGATCCGCCAGGAAGTCCGCGATCTCGCGGAACTGCTTGTATTCGAGCAGCCTCGACACGAGCCCGGCGCGCGGGTCTTCCGCCGGCGAGCCGTCCTCCTGCGTCTGGCGCGGCAGGAGCATCCTCGACTTGAGCTCGATGAGCTCGGCCGCGAGCACCATGAACTCCTGCCCGACGGCGATGTCCTGCGACTTCATCTCGGCTATGTAGTCCAGATATTGAGTTGTTATCTCGGAGACCTGTATATCGTAGATGCTCATCCGGGCATGCTCGATAAGGTAGACCAGAAGGTCGAAGGGCCCCTCGAACGCGCTTAGCTTTACCTTGTACATAGCTTACTGAACTGCTTCTTCCTCCGCTCCGGCCAGCGCGTTTCCGCCGCCGACCGCGAGCCTTGTGTATAATTCGTTGCTTCCGCCGTTCTCCTCGCAGTACCTGCGG
>JAEEVI010000141.1 GCA_016287035.1 Bacillota bacterium | reverse complement strand
CCCGCGAGGGAGCCGCGCCGCCGGCGGCAGGCAAAGGTCCGGCGGCGCAGGCCGGCGCCGACACCCTCAAGGGCGCCGTCATCCGCGGGCTCAGGCAGCGCGCGGGCGAGATAACGGCGAAGCTGCTCGAGACGAGGGAGCCGCTCTCGATCATACAGGACGAGGTCATCCCCGCGCTCGACGAGGTCGGGAAGGCGTTCGAGGAGAAGACGCTCTACCTTCCCCAGCTCCTGCTCTCTGCGGAAGCCGCGCAGGAGGCCTTCGAGCGCGTGCGCGAAAAGGCGCAGTCGGGAAACGGCGAGGAGGGCGAGATATTCGTCATAGCCACGGTGCGCGGCGATATCCACGACATCGGAAAGAACATCGTCCGCCTGCTGCTCAGCAATTACGGCTTCCACGTCATAGATCTCGGAAAGGACGTCCCGCCTCAGGCGATATCCGACGCCGTCGTAAAGACCGGCGCCAGGCTATGCGGCCTTTCGGCGCTCATGACGACCACCGTCGGCGCCATGGAGGAGACCATAGTCCTATTGCGCAAAACCGCGCCCGAGTGTAAAATTGTCGTTGGCGGCGCGGTCCTGACAGAGGATTACGCAAAGAGCATAGGCGCTGATTTCTACGCGCCGGACGCCATGGCTACCGTCAGATACGCGCAGGAATGCGTCGAAAACTATAAAGAGTAAACGTCAAGGAGAAGAAAATGAGCTACAAAGAAGACACCCTCTGCATACACGCCGGATACGAGCCCGGCAACGGCGAGCCCCGTCAGATCCCCATCATCCAGAGCACCACGTTCAAGTACGACACCAGCGAGGATATGGGCAAGCTCTTCGACCTGGAGGCGAGCGGCTATTTCTACAGCAGGCTCCAGAACCCGACCTGCGACATGGTCGCGGCCAAGATCTGCGCGCTCGAGGGCGGTTCCGCGGGAATGCTCACAGGCTCCGGACAGGCGGCCAACTTCTATTCGATCTTCAACATAGCCAACTGCGGCGATCATATAATCGCGAGCGCCACGATATACGGCGGAACGTTCAACCTCTTCTCCGTCACGATGAAGAAGATGGGCATCGACTTCACGTTCGTCTCCGCGGACTGCACCGAGGAGGAGCTCCACGCGGCGTTCAGGCCCAACACCAAGGCCGTGTTCGGCGAGACCATCGCCAATCCCGCGCTCACGGTCCTCGACATCGAGATGTTCGCCAGGGTTGCCCACGAGCACGGCGTTCCCCTCATCGTCGACAACACGTTCGCTACGCCCATAAACTGCAGGCCCATCGAATGGGGCGCCGACATCGTCACGCACTCCACGACCAAGTACATCGACGGCCACGGCGGAACGGTCGGCGGCGCTATCGTAGACGCCGGAAAGTTCGACTGGATGAAGTACGCCGACAAGTATCCCGGACTCACCACGCCGGACGACAGCTATCACGGCATCGTTTACGCCGAGAAGTTCGGACTCGGCGGCGCGTTCATAACGAAGGCCACCGCGCAGCTCATGAGGGACTTCGGTTCGACCCAGTCCCCCCAGAGCGCGTATTACATAAACCTCGGGCTCGAGAGCCTGCACGTGCGCATGCCGCGCCACTGCGAGAACGCTCTCGCCGTCGCCAGGTTCCTCGAGAGCAGCGACATGATCTCCTGGGTCAACTACTGCGGCCTGCCCGGAAACAAGTACTACGAGAGAGCTCAGAAGTATCTTCCGAACGGAAGCTGCGGCGTCGTCACCTTCGGCGTAAAGGGCGGACGCAAGGCTGCCGAGAAGTTCATGAAGAACCTCAAGCTCGCCTCCATCGCGACGCACGTCGCCGACGCGCGCACGTGCTGCCTGCATCCTGCTAACGCGACTCACCGCCAGCTCAACGACGAGCAGCTCGCCGCGGCCGGCGTATCCCCGGATCTGGTAAGGTTCTCCTGCGGCCTCGAAAGCGCGGAAGACCTCATCGCCGACATAGCCCAGGCGCTGGAAGCGGTCAGGGAATAAGACTTTCAGGAGGCCGAAATGCCCATCAAGCTCTCAAAGGAAATACCGGCATATAAAGCGCTCACGAACGAGAACATATTCGTGATGGACGTCGGACGGGCCGTCAAGCAGGACATCCGTCCGCTGCACATCGCCATCGTCAACCTCATGCCCACGAAGGAGGTGACGGAGACACAGCTGTTCAGGCTCCTCGGCAACTCGCCGCTGCAGGTCGAGCCCGAGCTCATCCAGATGAGCAGCCACGTCTCGACGCACGTCTCTTCGGAGCACATGTCCGCCTTCTACAAGACGTTCGACGACATAAAGGACCGCAAATTCGACGGCATGATCATAACGGGCGCTCCCGTCGAGCAGATGGAGTTCGAGGAGGTCGAGTACTGGGACGAGCTCTGCGAGATAATGGAGTGGTCCAAGATGCACGTCTACAGCACGTTCCACATATGCTGGGGCGCTCAGGCAGGCCTCTACTACCACTACGGGATAAAGAAGTATCCGCTCGAAAAGAAGCTGTTCGGCGTCTTTCCGCACACCGTCGACCGCAAGAACACCAAGCTCTTCCGCGGTTCCGACGACGTGTTCATGGTCCCGCATTCGCGCCACACGCAGATCCTGCGCGAGGATATCGAGGCCCATCCGGAGCTGCGCATATCCGCGTCGTCAAAGGAAGCCGGCGTCTACGCGATAACGACCAAGGGCGGAAGGCAGATCTTCATAACCGGCCACAGCGAGTACGACCGCGACACTCTTCAGCGCGAATACCTGCGCGACAAGAACGCCGGTCTTCCGATCGAGATCCCGAAGAACTACTATCCGAACGACGACGACACGAAGAAGCCGATAATGAGCTGGCGCTCCCACGCCCATCTGCTCTACTCCAACTGGCTCAACTACTTCGTGTATCAGGTCACCCCGTACGATCTCAGCAATATAAAATGACGTTCGTTTCTGACGTTCACACCGGTCCCCGCAGGCGATGCCCGCGGGGATCTTTTGATCCGAAAAGAGCCCCGGGCTTTTGCAGTTTTTGCCCCGAACACCTTTAGTATCTCGCGGTTTTATAGTATAATTTACTATGTATTTTTGCTTTTTGTACGAACGGAACCGCACTCATGAAAAAGGTTGGCATCATCATGGGCAGCGACAGCGATCTGCCGATCGTTGAGAAGGCTGTCAACATGCTCAAAAGCTTAGATATCCCTTACGAAGTACACATCTATTCGGCTCACCGCACGCCGGCTCAGGCCGCCGAGTTCTCGAAGAACGCGAGGGCGAACGGCTTCGGCGCGAT
>JAEEVI010000140.1 GCA_016287035.1 Bacillota bacterium | reverse complement strand
CGATCTTCGACATGCAGGACATGGCCGACGTAAAGGCCTCGTCGCTCCCGTACGGCGCGCAGAGGCGCCTCGAGATCGTCCGCGCGCTCGCGACGGATCCCTCGCTGCTGCTGCTCGACGAGCCGGCCGCGGGAATGAATCCCTCCGAGACGGCGGAGCTCATGGAGAACATCGGAAAGATCCGCGACACCTTCGGTATCGCGATACTGCTCATAGAGCACGACATGAATCTGGTCATGGGCATCTGCGACCATATAACCGTGCTCAACTTCGGCCAGGTCATCGCCAGGGGCACTCCGGCGGAGATCCAGAGCGACCCGGCCGTCATAGAAGCCTACCTCGGCAGGAAGAAGGAGGCGCAGCATGAGTGAGATACTCCGCGTAGACGACATAAACGTATACTACGGAAGCATACACGCCATAAAGGGCATATCCTTCTCCGTCAGCGAGGGCGAGATAGTGACGCTCATCGGCGCGAACGGCGCCGGAAAGTCGACGACGCTCAACACGATCTCCGGACTGCTCCGTTCCAAGACGGGCGACGTGCAGTTCATGGGGCAGTCGCTGGCCAAGGTCCCCGCGCACAAGATCGTCGAAAGAGGTCTTGTGATGGTCCCCGAAGGCCGCCGCATCTTCCTTCAGATGACGGTCGAGGAGAACCTCGAGATGGGCGCTTTTACGCAGGATCCCGGCGGTATAAAGGCGAGCCTCGACGAGGTCTACGAGCTGTTCCCCAGGCTCCTTGAGCGCCGTACGCAGATCGGCGGCACGCTCTCCGGCGGCGAGCAGCAGATGCTCGCGATGGGGCGCGCCCTCATGGCAAAGCCCAAGCTGATAATGCTCGACGAGCCCTCGATGGGCCTCGCGCCGCTGCTCGTCGATCACGTTTTCGAGATAATAAAGAGCCTGCACAAGGGCGGCGCGACGATCCTTCTCGTCGAGCAGAACGCCCAGGCCGCGCTGTCCGTCGCGGACAGGGGCTACGTCCTGGAGACCGGACGCATCGTGTCGACCGGCACGGGCAGGGAGCTCCTCGCCAGCCCGGACGTCCAGAAGGCGTATCTGGGAGGCTGACGCCGGCAGGCATATACGGCAAAAGGAAGAGAGACCTTTCGGTCTCTCTTTTCGTATGGCTATGCATCGTATGGCTTCGCGGCGGTATCCCGCCGCCGTTATATCCGCCGCGAGAAGCTGGCAGGATCCCGGATCTTGCCTCTTCGCTAGGGCCGGAACAGCCTTTTCTTGGCTTTTGGGCTGATTTAGGAAAATTGACAAGATTTTTTTATGTCAGGATCCTGTTTTGAAAGGCGTCTGACAAGATAGAAACTGTGTTTGAGCCGCTGTTTGCGGTTTTGGGAGCGCCTTTCATGTCAAAAGGTCGAATACATGGGAAGAAGACAAGAAAAAATCTTGTCAAACGCGAGGGTTTTCAGAATTTGACAAGAAACAGGGTTTTAACACTTATGTGCGCAGGCAAGCGGGCAAGTTTCATAGGTGTTCTGAACGCGAACGCGCGATCCGTACGAAAGCGCGCGATCCTTGCGCAAACGCGCGGTCCGCGCGGGGCGGTCATGCCGCTGTGTTGACAGACGTGGTATAATACATTTGCAGAGTTCTTCTGCGTTTTCCCATGATATTCAGAGGTATAAGTTAATGAAGATAAGAAGGCGGGCGGCTGCCGCTTTATGCGCTGTCATGCTGCTCGGAACATGCGCAGTCCATGCTGCCGCGGGCTTTTCCGACGTCGCCGACGGCTACTGGGGCGTGCCGTACGTGGAGGCCGCCGCGGGCGCGGGGATAATCAACGGATATCCCGACGGAACGTTCAAGCCGGAGAACCGCGTCTCGCAGCAGGAGTCCAGGGTGATGATCGACAGGACGCTGTACGCTCTAAGCAGGATAACGGAGATGCCCGAGTTCGAGACGGGCGAGCCGCGTCCGGCGAGCAGAGAGCTGATCGCCGGCTGGTGCGCGGACGACATGGGCCTCGGGCTGATGGCGTGCAGCGCGCTCAGGTACGGCGACGCGGGCTCGGTCGATCCGGCGCTTGCGGGAAAGATAGACGCGCTGTACAGGTGCGGCGTCATGCAGGGCGACACGGCCGGGAACTTCAACCCGAAGGACGGGATAAAGCGGGTCGAGTTCGCGGCTATATGCACGAGGCTGCTGGCTTTGAAGGACGAGCGGACGCGCGGGCGGATGGTCCTGGACGTGACGGGCACGTGCGGCGATGTGGATCCGGGCAAAGGCCAGTTCCGGCTGACGGACGCTTCGGGAACGCCGTGGCTGATGACGCCGGCGCCTGAGGGGCGCGTGTTCATCGACGGCGTAGAGTCGACTCTGGAGGCGCTTTCGGCTTTCAGCGGAAAGAAGATAGTGATCGGGACTGTGCTCGGCAGCGACGTCCTGCTCGTAACGACGAAGATGCAGGTGTCGAAAGGTGTCGCAGAGGCCATGGAGAGCTATGACGACTTTTCCGCCGTGCGGATAGACGGCGCGCTGTACGTTCCTGCTGACGGAGTGAGTCTCGACGGCATAT
>JAEEVI010000139.1 GCA_016287035.1 Bacillota bacterium | reverse complement strand
CTCGGCGATCAGCGCCAGTACACCGAAGATCAGCTCAAGGAGATGTTCGGGACCAGCACGGGCATGTACGTCGGCGGCATAATCGAAGGCCTCGGAGCCGAAAGGGCCGGCATCATGAAGGACGACATCATCCTTACCGTCGACGGCACGGAGGTCAGCACCATGAACAGGCTCAACAGCGTCCTGATCGGGCACAAGGACGGCGACGTGGTGAAGCTGGAGGTCCTTCGCGGGGGCAAGATCCTCACCTTCGACGTGGAGCTGTCGGGTCCGGATAAGATGAACGACAATTAAAGAAGCGATATGAACGTCACGATACTTTGCGTAGGAAAACTTAAGGAAAAGTATTGGCAGGACGCGGCGGCCGAGTACGTAAAACGTCTCGGCCGTTTCTGCCGTCCGGCCGTTATCGAGCTTGCCGAGAGCAGGAGCGACGACGCGGCCGAGGAGAGCGCGCGCATATGCGCGAAGCTCGACGCGCTTAAGCCGTCGTACACGATCGCGCTGGACGTCTCCGGAAGGAGCATGTCCTCGGAGGAGCTCGCGGAGAAGATCTCGGGGCTGTGCCTTGAGGGAAAGAGCGACATAGCCTTCGTCGTCGGCGGATCCTGCGGATTCACCGACGAGGTCCGCAAAAAGGCGGACATGAGGCTGTCTTTTTCGTCTTTTACGTTCCCTCATCAACTGATGCGTGTTATACTGTTGGAGCAGGTCTACAGGGCCTGTAAAATCAATTCAGGCGAAAAATATCACAAATAGACACCAGCGGCCCGCAGGAGGAAACCATGGAGTACAAGACAGACATCGAGATCGCGCAGGAATGCGAGATGCAGCCGATCGCAGAGATCGCGGCGCGCGCGCACGTAGACGAAAAGTATCTTGAGCCGTACGGCAGATACAAGGCGAAGATAGACCCGCAGCTTCTCAGGGACACCGACAGGAAGGACGCGAAGCTGATCCTCGTGACGGCGATAACGCCCACCCCCGCGGGCGAAGGCAAGACGACCACTACGATCGGTCTCGCCGACGGTCTGCGCAGGATAGGCAAGGACGTCACGGTGGCCCTTCGCGAGCCGTCGCTCGGACCCGTGTTCGGAGTAAAGGGCGGCGCGGCCGGCGGCGGATACGCGCAGGTCGTCCCGATGGAGGACATCAACCTCCACTTTACCGGCGACTTCCACGCGATAGGCGCCGCGAACAATCTGCTCGCCGCCATGCTCGACAACCACATCCAGCAGGGCAACAGCCTCGGCATAGACCCCAAGAAGATCACCTGGAAGCGCTGCGTCGACATGAACGACCGCCAGCTCCGCAACGTCGTGGACGGCCTCGGCGGCCGCATGAACGGCGTTCCCAGAGAGGACGGCTTCGACATAACGGTAGCGTCCGAGGTCATGGCGGTATTCTGCCTGGCGAGCTCGGTCACCGACCTCAAGGAGAGGCTCGGCCGCATAATCGTCGGCTACACGTACGACGACAGGCCCGTCACGGCTAACGACCTCAAGGCCACCGGCGCCATGACGGCGCTCCTCAAGGACGCCTTAAAACCCAACCTCGTCCAGACGCTCGAGGGCACGCCCGCGTTCGTGCACGGCGGCCCGTTCGCGAACATCGCCCACGGCTGCAACTCCGTGATGGCGACGCGCATGGCGATGAAGATGGGCGACTACACCGTAACGGAGGCCGGCTTCGGTGCGGACCTCGGCGCGGAGAAGTTCCTCGACATAAAGTGCAGGATGACCGGCCTTACGCCCGACGCGGTAGTCGTCGTAGGCACGATCAGGGCGCTCAAGATGCACGGCGGCCTCGACAAGAAGCAGCTGGCGGCGGAAGACCTGGCGGCCCTGGAGAGAGGCATCCCCAACCTGCTCAAGCACGTCTCCAACATAAAGAACGTGTACAAGCTTCCGTGCGTCGTCGCGATCAACAGGTTCCCGACCGACACCGACGCGGAGGTCGATTTCATCATAAAGAAGTGCAGGGAGCTCGGCGTCAACACCGTCCTGTCCACGGTATGGGCTGAGGGCGGCAAGGGCGGAGAGGCTCTCGCGCGCGAGGTCGTGCGCCTCTGCGAGGAGGAGAAGGGCGACTTCACGTTCAGCTACGAGCTCGACCAGCCGATCGAAAAGAAGATCGAGGACATCGTAAAGAAGATCTACGGCGGCAGCGGCGTCAGCATCCTTCCCGCGGCGAAGAAACAGATCGCCAAGCTCGAGGAGCTCGGCTACGGCGGCCTGCCCGTATGCATGGCGAAGACGCAATACAGCCTTACCGACGATCCGACGAAGCTCGGCGCTCCGAGCGATTTCACCGTCACCGTCAGGAACGTCAAGGTCTCGGCCGGCGCGGGCTTCATCGTCGCGCTCACAGGCGAGATCATGACGATGCCCGGACTTCCCAAGGTCCCGGCCGCGGAGAAGATCGACGTCGACGAGAACGGCAGGATCAGCGGTCTTTTCTAAGGCATGAGGATAAGGAAAGAGGACATAATAAACGACGAGGAGATAAAGCTCATCGCGACGGCCTCGGACGCGCTCGCGCATCCGGCCCGTGTCGAGCTGTTCAGGTTCAT
>JAEEVI010000138.1 GCA_016287035.1 Bacillota bacterium | reverse complement strand
GCCGAAGCGATGGATCCGTCCTCCGCGAAGACGTAGTCGGTCTGAGTCAGCGGCGGGAGCGAAACGAGAGCGTCCCCGTCCGGAGCGGCCTTCCATACAACGCGGGTGAGCTCGGAGGCGCTGGACGGGAGATCGGCGGCGGCGATAAACTCGAAGCCCTCCTTCGCGACGCGCAGGTTCGCCCTGTCGGCGACCCAGGTGCCGGCGAGCGCCGAGAGCGCCTCAGCCTCTCTGGCCTTTCGCATCTCCTCGGTCTCGAACTGAGCGGCCTTGTCGGGCGCTATGGCGTTCAGCTCGTCGTAGCTGTAGTGCGCGATCAGTACCGATCCGCTGGGCTTTCCCGCCGCCTTGGCGCTTACGGTGAGATCGCCGGCCCCCGCGTACCAGGCGTCCACGGCGCTTCCGCTGAAGTCGCCTCCGCCGACGGGGCTTCCGTCCTTTACGATATCGACGGTCACGCTGCCCTTCTCGAGGGTAGATATCACTGTGACGAACTCTCCCTCGGGCACGCTCATCGTGGACTGGGCGCCGCCTTCGGCGTTCACCATGTCCACGGTTATATTGCCCTCGGAGGTAGTATTCATGCTCATCTGCGGCTTTTCCCCGCAGGCGGCGAGCGACGCGGTCAGAGCCGCTGCCGCAATCAGCGCGAGAACGCGCTTTAAGATCCTGTTTTTCATGTTTTCCCTTTTTTGATACCTTTCTGTCCGGTCATTTTCCGTTTCAGGACACAGTCATTCTACCACATCCCGGCAGGGTTTTGACCGCAGTGCCCGGCTTCGGGAAGGGCTAAAGCTCGTCTATTATGTGCGCCACGAACCTGGCGAGCTTCGTCAGGTCTGCCGCGCTTATGCCGTCGCCTCCGGTGACATCCGCGTTGGCGAGAGCATCCGGATCGGTCAGCTGGCTGATATTGGATACGTGCCTGGCCAGCGCGGTGAGGTCCGCGGCGTCGACCGCGCCGTCGAGATTGACGTCGCCGGGCGTGCCTGCTTCGGATACGGTGAAAGTATACGTTACGAGGAGCTGATCTATGAAGATCTCCGACTCCGCGGGATTCCCGTTCAGCGTCGCCTCCGCGTCCTCAGAGAAGGCATAGCCCTGTTTGGCCGTCAGGTAGATGCTGACCGTATACTGATGTCCCGCCTCAAATACGGATTCGTTCGGGATCATCCCAATCCCCTCGGTCTCATCCCTCCACGATATGTCGTTGAGGTAGACCGAGGAGGAGTAGTCCGCGGAGTAATAGTTGGCGTTTGGAGGGAACGCCGCCACATAGTCCGGATGCTGGCCGGCCCTCGGAACGCTTATCCCGCTTATCTTGACCACTTCTATGGGCGGGTTTTTGACGATAGCCAGCAGAAGCAGGGCGCGGCTGTAGCCCATCGAGTCTATACCGGCGTCGATGCTCCTGCAGGTGACAGTGTATCCGGGGAAGTCGAAGTTCAGGCTCGACTCCGTGAGCTTTGAGAAGTCTACGCTCCGGTCATTCCTGACGGTGTTTTCGATGGCGAACTGCGCGTAGTAAATTATGCCCGGAACAGGCTCTTCGTGGATCTTTATCGTAAACGTCGCGTCGCTGAATAGGTGCGAGGAAGCCCTGCATTCCACTATCGAATCATCCGCCGGCGCGGCGCCGTTCTTCCACGCGATCTGAGCAGATTCGTCGTCGATGATATAGTTTCCGGCGTTCCTTTCCACCACCGCGTAAACTTCGGCGCCGGACATCACATAGACCCCGTCCTTCGTCCAATCGGCGTACAGAGCGATGTCTTCAAGGACCTGCTCGTCGAAATCGTAGGCGACGGTGCAGCCGGCGTCCTCAAACCAGCCTCCGAAGCTGTAGCTTGGGTCACTCGGAGCGAAAGGCTCATACGCGTGGCCTCCGCGGCTGACCGTCTGCGCGGGAACGTAAGAGCCCCGCCCCTGCAGGTCAAAGGAGACGGTGTACGTCTCATCTGCCCAGTCTACCCATTTTGAAGAACTGTACAGCTCTCCGAGCAGCTGACGGTAGCT
>JAEEVI010000137.1 GCA_016287035.1 Bacillota bacterium | reverse complement strand
GACGACCACTATGAGGGCTATTACGTCCAGATAGACGGCCTCAGGGACGAGAACATCGAGGCCCGCGTAAATCAGCGGCTCAAGGCTTTCTATGAGGAAGTGCGCGACGAGGACGGGGTCCCTGATATGGAGGGCCTTCGCGCAAGGGTAGCCGCGCTGGATTACACCAGGCATGAAGAGTATATCTCCGTCAACATCATGGCGAGCATTGGCAACTTCATCTCCGTGACCTGCAACCACAGCGAGACCTTCGGCGGAGACAACTGGCTCACCTACGACGAAGTGCGTTCCCTCAATCTGGACCTCAACACCGGAAACGAGATAAAGTTCACCGACCTGTTCGCCGACGACGTGCACGCACAGGGCGTCGTTCAGGAAGCCGTCGACAGGGCCGTTCAGGAAGGCGAGCGCCGTATGCAGGAAGGAGAGCCCGAAGAAGAGGAAGGCTACGTCGAGTATATGGACGACGTCCTCTACCTGAAGCCCGGACAGGACATAGGATATATAGGCGATAACGGCGATCTGAAGTTCTATGTGAGCGACTATACCGGCGACATGATGATCGTGTTCGATCACGAAACACCGCAGTTCGAAACGGGCAGCAGCTATTATGTTATCACGGTTCCTATGGAGGGCCGCCACGCCTACGATCAGCGTTTCTATAACGGAGAGAACATCTACGAGACGGAAGGGCAGGCCTTCTGCCTGTTTGCCCGCAGCCTCAACGGGGACGCGGAATATGTCTATGACAGCGAGTTCGAGGTCTATAACGACATTGAGATCACCTACGGCACCGCGCATTACGAATACAAAGATCTTCCGCAGGCGTGGAACGACTATCTGATCCTCACTCCCGAACAGAAAGACGCGATGAAGCTTCAGGAAAGGACCTTCGTCGATCAGGTCTTCCGCGAGGGATGGGGCCCGGATTATCTGTGGGCTTCGGCAGACTACAGCTGTTTCGCGGAGCGTTACGGCAACTTTACGGTGCTCAAGCGCGACATCTATTACACTGTTTCCTACAACAGTCCCGATTTCTTCCAGAACCTGCGCAGCAGAGACTATTACTGTTCGCAGCTGTACTACGGCGAGGAGACCGAGCCGCTGGAACTGAAGGATCTGTTCGCCGAAGGCGTCGACTATAAAACGGTCCTCAGGAACGCGATAAAACAGAGCATAGACGCGAACGAGCCGGAATACGGCTACGACGAAGCGCGCATGCAGGCATGGCTCAGGTTCGTCCTCGACGATATCACGGGCTTCTACCCGTCGACAGACAGCCTCACGCTGATATTCGACAACGTATATGAACACGCCGTCGATTATTTCCCGGACGACGGCGAGCTGTGGAAATTCACGAGCGGTTCGCAGAACATCAGCTATGACTTTATAGGGTATGAAAACCTCAATATTTTCAGATAGCTGAACGCCAAGCCCCCTCCGCAGACGCGGAAGGGGCTTTTCTTTGATTGACGGAACTTCGCGAAGCATGATAAAATACCTTATTATCTATTTTGGCCTTGTGGTATAAGGAAAAATAAGAGAGGAAAACATAATGGCAGAAGAGAATTTAAGAACTTTCGAGAACGAGGAATACCGCCATACGTACTGGCACTCCTGCTCTCACATCATGGCTCAGGCAGTGCAGAGGCTCTGGCCCGAAGTCAAGCTTGCTATCGGCCCCGCTATCGCCGAGGGCTGGTACTACGACATGCTCGCTCCGTTCGCTTTCACTCCGGAGCACATGGAACAGATCGAAGAAGAGATGCGCAAGATCTGCAAAGAGAATCTGAAGATCGAGCGCTTTGAGCTCCCGAGGGACGAAGCGATCAAGTTCATGAAGGACAAGGACGAACCCTTCAAGGTAGAGCTCATAGAAGACCTGCCCGAGGGGGAACCCATCAGCTTCTACAAGCAGGGCGAATTCACAGACCTCTGCGCGGGCCCGCACCTTGATTTCACCGGCCGCGTAAAGGGCAACGGCATCAAGCTGCTCACCTGCAACTCCGCTTACTGGAGAGGCGACAGCAACCGCGAGACCCTGCAGCGCATCTACGGCATAGCCTTCCCGCACAAGGAAGAGCTGCAGGCCTACCTCGACCGCATCGAAGAGGCCAAGAAGCGCGACCACCGCAAGCTCGGCAAGGAGCTCGGGCTCTTCGCGTTCCGCGACGAGGCTCCCGGCTTCCCGTTCTACCTGCCCAAGGGCATGGTGCTCAGGAACACCCTGATCGACTTCTGGCGCCAGAAGCATAAGGAGTGGGAGTACGTCGAGATCATGACCCCGCAGATCATGAAGAGGACCCTCTGGGAGACCTCCGGTCACTGGGATCATTACAAGGACAACATGTACACCACCGTCATCGAGGACGAAGACTACGCCATCAAGCCCATGAACTGCCCGGGCTCCATCCTGGTCTACCAGACCGAGCCGCGCAGCTACAGAGACCTGCCGCTTCGCTACGGCGAACTCGGCATCGTGCACAGGCATGAGCTCTCCGGCGCTCTGCACGGAATGTTCCGCGTAAGGTGCTTCACCCAGGACGACGCGCATATCCTGCTCGCGAAAGACCAGATCAAGGACGAAGTAATACGTATCGCCAAGCTCTTCGACGAGGTCTATAACCTCTTTGGACTGCCCTACAAGATCGTTCTCTCGACCATGCCCGAAGACCATATCGGCACCCGCGAAGACTGGGAGAAGGCGGAGGGCGCTCTGGCCGACGCCATCACCTCGATAGGCAAGACCTACGAGCTCAATCCCGGCGACGGCGCGTTCTACGGCCCGAAGCTCGACTTCCATATCGAGGACTGCCTCGGACGCACCTGGCAGTGCGGCACGATCCAGCTCGACAGTCAGCTGCCGGAGCGGTTTGAACTCGAATACGTCGGCGCGGACGGCGAACGCCATCGCCCGGTCATGATCCACCGCGTGGTGTTCGGCTCGATCGAACGCTTCATCGGCGTCATCACCGAGCACTTTGCGGGCGCGTTCCCGACCTGGCTGGCGCCGGTGCAGGTGAAGATCCTGACGATCACCGACCGCGCAAACGACGCGGCAAACGCGATCCGCGAGAAGCTCGACGCGCTCGGCGTACGCGCAGAGGTCGACCTTCGGAACGAAAAGATCGGCTTCAAGATCCGCGAAGCGCAGATGATGAAGATCCCGTACATGCTCGTCATCGGCGACAAGGAAGCGGAAAACGGCACCGTTGCCGTGCGTTCCCGCAAAGACGGCGATCTCGGCGCAATGCCGGTCGACGAATTCGTCGCAAAGATTCTCGACGAGATCAAGACCAAAGCCAAGTAAACTTCAACGGCAAGAGGACCCCTTCGAAGGCGGAGGGGTCCTGTTTTTTTCCTTGACTACTGGACAAAAAATGCGTAAAATGTAAACATGGAATTTTGTAAGCAAACCCAATCGAACGACAGGGTATGGCCGTATCTGCTCGGCGCCGTTTTCGGAACGCTCCTGATGGCGGCAGTCGCCTGCGGGACGGGGGATCACGGCGCGTACACGGCAAGCGAGGAGCTTGGCCGGATCATTTTGAGGGCGATTCCGATCGTCCTGCTGCTTTGGATCGTGCCCGCTCTTTGGGCGCGGCTTGCGCACCGGATCTCGCCGTGGGTACTTTTGGGGCTTGCCGCGCTCGCATTCGGCTGCGGGCTGCTGCTTTCCGGCGACGCAATGACCGCGCTGTATGCGGTGCTTCTGATCGCGCTGCCCGGCGCGGGACTCTTCGGTCTTCAAAAGCTGCGGCTCTCGAACTTCCGCACGGTGCTTTATGAATCGTTCCTCGTCCTTGCCGCGCTGTTCGGGTTCCTGTGTCTGAACGACATGGTCAAATTCGGCGACGCGTATCGCCCGTTCAAGCATGTGATCGGTCTGTACGGAACGGTTCTGAACGAGTGGAGCGCGATGTTCGGCGAGCTCGGCGGAACGCAGATTCCGACCGCCGCTGCGGAGTTGATTTCGGAGGTCCGAAAGAGCCCGGAAGCACTCTTTGTGCCGGTGCTGATGACCGTCGCCATGACGGCGGGGCTGTCCGTGACGCTGTTTTCGCATCTCTTTAACCGGCGCGGCGGCGCGGAGCTAACGACGCTTCCTCCGTTTTCGGAATGGCGTTGTGAACGTTGGTATGTATATCTTGCTGCGGGATTTCTGCTCGTGACGATGCTCCTCGGCGCGATGGGCGTACAGGGCGGCGACGCGCTTTCGGGCGTCGCGGGGGTC
>JAEEVI010000136.1 GCA_016287035.1 Bacillota bacterium | reverse complement strand
TCGAGCACGCGGTCGCATATCGAAAGCGCCGCCGGACGGTGCGTGACGATGACGACGGTCTTGTCGGTCATGCTGCGCAGATTTTCGAGAAGGCTGCGCTCAGTATCAGCGTCCAGGGCGCTCGTGGCCTCGTCGAGCAGGAGCACCGGGCTGTCTGAAAAGACTGCCCTCGCGATCGCGAGGCGCTGCATCTGGCCCTCGGAAAGACCGCTCCCGCGTTCTCCGAGCAGCGTATCGGCGCCCTCGGGGAGACCGGAAACGAATCCGTCCGCGCAGGCGATCCTGAGCGCGCGCGACAGCCTTTCCTCGTCGAAGCGCGCAGCGGGATCCGCGAAGCTCACGATCTCGCGTATCGTTCCGTTCATGAGGACGTTGCCCTGAGGGACGTACGCGAACAGCCTGCGGTGAGCGGACGTAAGATCGCCGCGCAGTCCGTTCCCGGCCGTATAATAGCGGCTTCCGCTGTCAGGCGAGTATACGCACATGAGCAGCTTCAGCACTGTGGATTTGCCGCTTCCGCTCTGCCCCGCAAGACCGACGTGCTCGCCCTTTTTGATCTCGACGGATATGTGCTCGACAGCGGCGGACGCCGCGTCGTCCGGCTGCCCGCCGGGCACGCCTGCGGGCGGGCAGTATTTGAAGCAGACGTCGGAAAGCCCGACGCTCCGCAGCTCTTCATCGTAAAATCTCTTTATATCTCGCAGAGGCAGCGCCTGTGCGCCTCCATGCGGAAAGCTCTCGGCCTCCATCAGCCGTTCGGCGCTCGCGAGCATCGCGTAGAGCCGCGGAAGGTAGCCGGTCATATTCGCGACGGGGATCTGGATCTGGGATATCAGCTGCGTGACAGCCGTGAGAGTTCCGAACGTGACGGTGCCGCGCATGATCCCGGTGCCGCACCATATGACGCCGAGCAGGTACATGCCGCTCATCGCGGCGCCGAACCCGATATTCGCGAGATTCGAGAAATCGCTGCGCCTCATGCGCGCGTCGAGATGCTCGCGCATCCTGCCGGAAGCTCCTTCCAGCGTCTGGTCCTCAGCGGCGAAAGAGCGTATCATAAGAAGGCTCGCCAGACGCTCCTGCATAAAGACGCGGAGACGTCCGTCGGCTTCCTGCACGTTCCTGTGCAGCCTCTTGAGGGACCTGCGGAACACCCACGTAAAAAAGACGATGGCCGCCCCGCCCGGTATAAGGACCGCGGCGAAGCGCGGCTGAAGAGCGACGATCATAACGAGCGCGCTCGCGAGCTTTACTGCCATTCCCGTAAGTCCGGGAACTATCTCGACGCACGAATCCGCCGTTATCTTCGTATCGCTCGTAAGGCGGCTTAGCCATTCGCCGGAATGGACGGAGCTGACGCGCAGAGGATCGCTGCTGAGCAGCGCGTCAAAAAGCCTCGTTTTGAAGATGTTTTCGAACACGGCGCAGGAAAGATCCGTCAGCCGGCGGATGACAGCGCGCAGCGCCAGCTGCGCCGCCAGCAAAAGGACGGTGAGCGCGGCGCCGCGCCAGAAACAGGAGGCGTCGCGCGCCGCCGCGGCGTCGACGATGTCGCGCAGGAGCAGCGCGTACAGCACGCCGGACGCTCCGTAGACAGCCTGCGCCGCCGTCAGCGCCGATATATACAGTTTTTTTCTTCCCGTCACGGCCCACAGCCAGCGGAGAGAACTGTCCTTCATTTCCTGAATATGCGTTTTATAAAAGCAAAAGACCTGAGGATAAACGCGCGGAGCGGGAAAAGACCGCACCAGACGGATACGTAGAGGCGGCTCAGCGGACTGTCCGCCGGGATCTCCTTTCCTCCGCGCACCACCGCCGTCAGGACGCCGAGGATCTGGCCGTCGGTCACGCCGTATTCCTTCGTCCAGCGGTTGTCGCCGCACGTCACGTAATCGCTCCCTCGCACCTCCAGCACCCGATGCAGCACGTATTGTCCGCTGTCTCTGCGGTAGAGCGGCACGTCGTACCTGCGCAGCCTGCCGCGGGCCCTCTCTATCACGAGAAGGTCGCGCCCCTGACGTATAAACGGCCACATGCTGTCGCCGACGTTCGTATAGACGAGCCTGCCGTCTTTTTCGAGGATCTCCTCAAACGAGCTGTTCATCGAGAGCACCGATACCGCGCAGCTCCGATACCGCCCTTTCGACGTCGGCTTCTATCGCGCCCTCCGGCGCGTCGAACCTCGCGCGAAGAGCTCCTGCGATCTCCTCCTGCGTGACGTCGTTTTTAAGGCACTCTAGCACGGCGCCGAACGTCCTGTTGCCGCGAACGACGCCGGAAAAACCGGCCGCCGCGGTCGGGACGAGCACGGTCTCGGTACCTGTATCATGAACGAGAAACTCTTTTTTAAGCTTCACTTCCGGTCTCCTTTCATCGCTTCGTACGCGATCACGGCCGCCGCGGGCCCGGCGGTGCAGCGCAGCTTCCAAAGATCGACGCAGGCCGAAAGTTCATCGATAAGGTCCAGCGTCCTGCGCGCCGCTTCCTCTCCGGCCGGCCTGTATACCTGCTGCAGCAGCGCCGGATAAGCTTCCTTCGGCGTTATCCGCCGTATATCGTTCGTCTCCGCCCTTTCGAGCAAGCATATCGCCCTGAGAGGGACGACGGCGCGGCTGCTCAGCCGGTGCTTGCCGTCCCAGGGGGTGCCGCACGCATAAGCTCTTCCGCCGCGGACCCGGATCAGCGGCTTGTCGTCGTTGACCATCACAGCCCTGCCGCCGAGCATCTCCATCCAGTGGCGCGCGTGAGTACTCTTTCCGACACCGCTCCTCGCCGCGAAAAGATAGCCTTCCCCGTCAGCCGCGACGCACGAGCCGTGAAAAAGGACGGTATCGAAGAACGGGAGCCGCTCCGCGATGGCGCGGTATACGGCAAGAGTTTCGAGATAGCCGTCGGAAAAAACGCGCACGGGCAGGCCCTCCCGCTCGTCCTCGCGCGCGGAAGCCGCGCGCTCGAAGTCGATATCCTCCTGAGAGACGGAAACGCGGATGTCCGCGCAGGACTCCGCAGCGTCCGCGAGCCTGTAGTCCGAGCACAGGCTGTGGACGTCGCCGTGCAGCGATCTTATAAGGATGTTAAGATCCGCGATGCGGTAGATATCCATGCGTCCGGCGCCTCCGCGCTTTGCCGGTAATATTTATATCACAAGTTCGGCGGGACTCTCAAGCCCCGCCGAACGCGCGTTTCCGACAAATGTGCTCAGTGTACGGGTTCGAGCGGAATGCTGCCGTCGCCGCCGCTGGTGGTTATAACGTCCTCTTCCTCGAAGACTATAACTTCCATCTCGAGCTTTTCATACTTTTCCATGTATATCTCCTTATCCAGCCGTCAGTGGTGCGCCGCGTAATCGGCTGCGGCCGCGTAGTAGTTGTAGTATGCCGTCATAGCGTATTTTTGCGCGTCAGTATACGCTCCGTTGAGTATCGTGTAGACATATGACATCGCCGAAGCCGTTACGCTCGCGTCGCCTTGCGCCGTCGTTACCGTTATCGTGTAAGGGACGGCGAGGTTGCCCGCGCCGATCTCATCGGTCGTGTATCTGTAATACCTTTCGCCGCCGATGATCTGCGTGCCGTTCGCCGAGGCCCCGGAGACCGAGCTGATCGAGAGCCCGTCGGCCGGCTTGAAGTACGCGTTTATCACGGTCTTCGAATTGAGCGTGAGCGAGAACATGATATCGTCCATCGAAGCGTTCTGTCCGGTATTTCCGCTGTAGGACACTTCATAGGGAGCGACCGCGGTCCTCGCGTTTTCGAGGCTCTGCGCGTCGAGCGCGTTGGCCGCCGCAACACCGGTGTGGTTGTTGCCGTCAGTCCAGCCGGAGAGCTGCAGGTAGTGGCCGTAGTCC
>JAEEVI010000135.1 GCA_016287035.1 Bacillota bacterium | reverse complement strand
GGCGTCGACGGCCTCCTGGAGCATCCTCTTCTCGTTGCGGACGATGATGTCCGGAGCGTCGAGCTCCAGAAGCCTCTTGAGCCTGTTGTTCCTGTTTATTACTCTCCTGTAGAGATCGTTGAGATCCGAGGTGGCGAAGCGGCCGCCGTCGAGCTGTACCATCGGGCGGAGATCCGGCGGGATCACCGGCACGACGTCGAGGATCATCCACTCGGGACGGTTTCCGGCGTTGCGCAGCGCTTCGATTATCTCCAGGCGCCTGACGATCCTGATCTTCTTCTGGCCCTGAGCGTTTCTGAGGGCCTCGCGAAGGCTCTCGGACTCGGCGTCGAGATCTATCGCGCAGAGCAGTTCCTTTACGGCGGCGGCGCCCATTGCAGCCTTGAAGCTGTTTCCGAGCTCCTCGCGCTTTTCCCTGTACTGCTGCTCGGAGAGTATCTCCTTATATACGAGATCCGTCTGTCCGGGATCCGTCACGACGTATGCCGCGAAGTAGAGGACCTTCTCCAGATTTCCCGGAGACATGTCGAGCACAAGGCCGATCCTGCTGGGTATACCCTTGAAATACCAGATGTGGGATACGGGCGTGGCCAGCTCTATGTGGCCCATCCTCTCCCTTCTGACCTTGGCCTTGGTCACTTCGACGCCGCAGCGGTCGCAGACGATGCCCTTGTAACGGATGCGCTTGTATTTTCCGCAGTGGCACTCCCAGTCCTTTGTCGGTCCGAAGATCTTCTCGCAGAAGAGTCCGTCCTTTTCGGGCTTGAGCGTCCTGTAGTTTATGGTCTCCGGCTTCTTGACCTCGCCGTGGGACCAGCTCCTGATCTTGTCGGGAGAAGCAAGGCTTATCTGTAAAGTTTCGAAATTACCTACTACCATTCTGCCTCCTCCTTACTCGTCTTCACCGAACATGTCGTACGAGGGTTCCTCCTCGTAGACCGCCTCCTCCTCGAACGCGTCCGGTTCGGAAGGAACTGCGTATTCGCCGTTTTCGTCGAGCTCAGTGTATCCGGAACCCGCCGCGAAGAACTCGTCGTCCCTGCGGATGTCGTCCTTTATCTGGTTGAAGCTCGTTATCGCGTCCAGATCCACCTCTTCGCCGATCTCGACCTCAGCGTCGTTCTCGTCGAGGACCTTCACGTCCAGAGCGAGGCTCTGCATCTCCTTGATGAGCACCCTGAAGGATTCGGGGATGCCCGGCTCGGGGATGTTCTCGCCCTTGACTATGGCTTCGTATGTCTTTACACGGCCGACGACGTCGTCGGACTTGACCGTGAGGATCTCCTGCAGCGTGTAAGCCGCGCCGTAGGCCTCGAGGGCCCAGACTTCCATCTCGCCGAAGCGCTGTCCGCCGAACTGGGCCTTGCCGCCCAGCGGCTGCTGCGTTACGAGCGAGTACGGACCCGTGCTTCTGGCGTGGATCTTGTCGTCTACCAGATGATGCAGCTTGAGCATGTACATGTATCCGACCGTTACGGGATTATCGAAGTAATCGCCGGTGCGGCCGTCGCGCAGGAGCAGCTTTCCGGTCTCGGGATAGTTGCATTCGCGCAGCAGGTTGAGGACGTCCTTTTCGTTGGCGCCGTCGAATACGGGCGTGGAGATGTACCAGCCCTTCTTCTTCGCGGCGAGTCCGAAGTGGACCTCGAGGACCTGACCGATGTTCATACGGGAAGGTACGCCCATCGGGTTGAGCATTACCTGCAGCGGAGTTCCGTCGTCCATGAACGGCATGTCCTCCACGGGCAGGATGCGCGAGATGACGCCCTTGTTTCCGTGGCGTCCGGCCATCTTGTCGCCGACGTTGATCTTTCTCTTCGTCGCGATGTAGCAGCGGACGAGCTTGTTGACTCCGGGCGGCAGATCGTCGTTGTTCTCTCTCGTGAACACCTTGACGTCCACGACTATGCCCGTCTCGCCGTGCGGAACGCGCAGCGACGTGTCCCTGACCTCTCTGGCCTTCTCGCCGAAGATGGCCCTCAGGAGCCTTTCCTCGGCCGTGAGCTCGGTCTCGCCCTTCGGCGTGACCTTGCCGACGAGGATGTCGCCCGCGCGGACCTCGGTGCCCTTCTTGATGATGCCGTCGGGGTCGAGGTCCTTCAGGGTCTCCTCGCTGACGTTCGGGATCTCCCGCGTGATCTCCTCCGGGCCGAGCTTGGTATCGCGGGCCTCGTGGGAGTATTCTTCAATATGGATGGAAGTGTAGATATCGTCGCGCACGAGCCGCTCGTTGAGCAGGATGGCGTCCGCGTAGGTGTAGCCCCCCCAGTTCATGTAGCCGACAAGGATGTTTTTGCCGAGTGAAAGCGCGCCGTTGGAGGTGCTGGGACCGTCGGCCAGCACGTCCCCCTCGCTCACGCG
>JAEEVI010000134.1 GCA_016287035.1 Bacillota bacterium | reverse complement strand
TGTGTATTGTGTCATTCCTGAGGTAGAGCCGTACGGTACAGCTCCGTGTAGGTCAGTTTTCCGCCGATGCGTTCAGACAGCATTAGGCTTACGGCGTCTATCCGGAAGGGTATATCTGAGAGACCGGAGGCGAACCCTTTTTCCGAGAACTCCGGAGGAAAGCCGGCGCGCCTTGCTACGGTTATGTGCGGTTTGAACGGTTTGTCATCGGGCGTGAAACCGGCATCTTTGAGACCGGAGATAAGTCTGTCGCGCATAGCCCGGACTGACGGATCGAGTTTCAGACCGCGCCAGAGGATACGCTCGCCGCCTCTGCCGAAGCTGCCGAAACCTGTGATCGCGGCGTTTGACGCCTTTCCGCCCAGACCGTCCATAATGCGCCGTATATCCATAACGCGCCTCGGGTGAGTCTCGCCCAGGAAAGCGAGAGTCAGATGCAGATTCTCACGCCGGGAGAAGTTGCCCGTCACGGAAGCGTCCCGCAGGGCGGAGACGTCAGCGCAGAGCGCGTCCTTCACGTTATCCGGAAAATTGACGGCGATGAAGAGCCTCATATCCTGGCCACTCCCGTCTTTCTAGCAGCCTCCGCGACGGCCGCGGATACGGCGGGGACGACGCGCTCGTCGAAGGGTGCGGGGATGATGAAGTCCCTGGATAGATCGTCTCCGACGAGGGACGCGAGCGCGAACGCCGCGGCGATCTTCATCTCGTCGTTTATATCCGACGCCCTGACGTCCAGAGCGCCGCGGAAGATGCCCGGGAACGCGAGCACGTTGTTTATCTGATTCGGGAAGTCGCTCCTGCCGGTGCCGACTACGGCCGCGCCGGCTTCAGCCGCCAGATCCGGCATTATCTCGGGTACGGGGTTTGCCATGGGGAAAAGGATAGGATCCTTCGCCATGCTTCTCACCATATCGGGGGTGACGGTGCCGGGCGCGGAGACGCCGATGAACACGTCTGCCCCGGCCAGCACGTCTGCGAGAGAGCCCGAACGCTTCTCACGGTTAGTTACGGCGGCTATGTCCTCCTTGGCCGTATTCAGGCCCGGACGCCCTTCGTAGATTGCGCCGCGGGTGTCGCACATTATAACGTTATGTAAACCGTTCGCTATGAGGAGCTTTATTATCGCGATGCCGGCGGCGCCCGCTCCGGAGGTGACCACGCGGACGTCCTCGAGCTTTTTGCCGGTCAGTTTAAGCGCGTTTATAAGCGCTGCCAGGACGACGACTGCCGTACCGTGCTGGTCGTCGTGGAATATCGGGATGTCGCAGCGTTCCTTGAGTTTCCGCTCGATCTCGAAGCAGCGCGGCGCGGATATGTCCTCGAGGTTTATGCCGCCAAAGCTCCCGGCGAGGAGAGCCACCGTATTGACGATCTCGTCGACGTCCTTGGAACGGACGCAGAGGGGCACGGCGTCGACTCCGCCGAAGGATTTGAACAGGACGCACTTGCCCTCCATGACCGGCATGCCGGCCTCAGGCCCTATGTCTCCCAGCCCCAGGACCGCGGTGCCGTCGGTAACGACGGCGACGAGGTTGTGCCTTCCGGTGAGCTGCCATATCTTTTCGGGGTCTTCCTTTATCTCGAGGCAGGGCTGGGCGACGCCCGGCGTATAGGCGAGCGACAGGTCCTCCTTGGTCCTTACCTCCATCTTCGGGCGGTAATCGAGCTTGCCGCCCCATTCGTAATGTCTCTTGAGCGATTCCTTGGCGTAATCCATGGTGATCCTCCTTAACCGGCGAACGCCCTGCAGAGGGCGCGTATGTGATCCGGCGTAGTTCCGCAGCATCCGCCGACTATCTTGACGCCGAGCTCCTTGTAGGGCTCCATCTGCTCGGCGAAGAGCTCCGGTCCGACCGCGTGTGCCCCGTGTGAGTCGGGGAGGCCGGCGTTGAGCTTTATTATTATCGGGAGCTCGCATACGTCAGCGAAACGCTTCGCCGCCTCCAGCATGTCCGCCGGGCAGTAGGAACAGTTCATCCCCGCGGCGGTGCAGCCGAGCTCTTTCGCGAGTTTCGCGAAGTCTTCGACGGAATAGCCGAAGAAAGTGCGTCCGGTGCGGTCGAAGGTCATGGTGGCGAAGACCGGCAGATCGGTGTTCTCGAGGATCGCCGTGACTGCGGCGCGCACTTCCTCCGGGTCGCTCATGGTCTCGACGGCCGCGAGATCGGCACCTGCGGCCGCGCCCGCGAGGGCGTGGGCTTTGAAACGGTCGTAAGCCTCTTCGAAGGAGAGGTCCCCGTACGGCTCGATGAATTCGCCGATCGGGCCGACGTCGAGCGCCGTCAGCGTGCGCCCGTTCCCGGCGCGCTTCGCTATGTCGACGGACGCCGCCGCGACCTGTTCCGGAGTATATCCGGTGCCTTCCAGCCCGCCGTCGCAGGTGCTGAAGCTGTTCGTGCAGATGATGTCGCTGCCGGCTTCCGCGTACTGGCGCTGTATCGAGAGGACGACGTCCGGCGCTTTCATGTTCATGAGGTCCGAGCGCTCGCCGCTGGCGAGCCCGTTCTTCTGGAGCATCGTGCCCAGTCCGCCGTCGTAAAAGACGTATTTCCTGCTGTCAAAAAGTCCGCTGATCATATCGGCAGGCTCCTTTCGTACGCTGAGTGAATAATTATTCCGAAAAAATAATAGCCCAAATACGCCGGAAAGTAAAGCGCGGCGGGCGTTTTCCGGCAAAACCTGATTGAAAACCCGCGGGGATATGGTATAATCAACACGCGAAGGTAAACGTTATCCTGCCGGGGACCGACTCCCCGGGCATATCTGACGGAGGGATACAGATGAGCAATCTCATAATCACCATAAGCCGCGAATTCGGAAGCGGAGGCAGACTTGCCGGCGAAAAGCTCGCGAAGGAGCTCGGAATACAGTTTTACGACAAGGAGATAATCCGCATCACGGCCGAGAAGAGCGGCCTCTCGCCGGAATTCATCGAGGATAACGAGGAGCGCGTGAACAACAACTTCCTGTTCAGCGTAGCCACGGCCGCGTATCCGGATTTCAACTATGTCCCGCAGTACGACGTGCCCATCAACGAGAAGACCTTCATCGCCCAGGCGAACGTCATCAAGGAGCTCGCGGGGCAGGGAAGCTGCGTCATCGTCGGACGCTGCGCGGACTATATACTCCGCGCCCAGGAGAAGCTCCTGCGCGTGTTCATCCGCAGCGAGATCGCGGACAGGACGCGTCGCATAGCGGAAGAGTACCAGATGGAGGAAGAGGCGGCCGAGAAGAGGATCGCGAGAAACGACAAGAACCGCGCGAACTACTACCGTCACTACACCGGCAACGACTGGGGAAGCATGAAGAACTACGACCTTACCATCAACACCGGCTTCTGCGGCGTCGACGGCGCTGTCGAGATCATCAAGGCGGCGCTCCGGGCAAAGGGATATATAGAGTAAAGATCGCAGATATGAAGACGCCCCGCACACGTTAAGAACATGTGCGGGGCGTATATTTTTGGCTTAGTTATTTCCAAAGCCGTTCGGGATATCTCCGCAGGGCGTGCATCTTCTTAAGCGAATCGGTCACGAGACCGCGGTCCTCCCGGTACGTCACGCCGAACCATTCGGAGTCGGTGCTCAGCACGGATACCTCCAGACGGCCGGCCTTTATGCACGAGTCGACCATTCCCGGCAGCACGCATTCCTTCTTCATCTCATCAGGAGCGAGCCCCCGGAGGAAATCGCTGAAGTACTCCTCGAGCTCCCCGAATATCCGGGGCGAGAAGCCCCAGAGGTTCATGGAGACCAGAGCCTCGGGATCGAGATCGACCTCGCCGCCTTCGGCGTCGTCGAATATGGAGCCGTCGGGACGGACCGTGATCTTGTAGGTCTCGGTGACGGCGTCGAGCCGGCCGTCCTTGACGGAGCATATGCCGCGGGATACGGAGCCGTTCCTGCTCACGGTGTTTTTGAGCGTATAGGCGACCATTGCGGCCCTGCCCTCGGGAGGCAGGGATACGAGAGCGCCGTGCATCTTCCGCATGGCGTCGGCCCCGTAGAAGTCGTCGGCGTTTATTACGGCGAACGGCTCGTGTACGGCGTCTTTCGCGCATAGGACGGCATGGGCGGTGCCGTAGGGTTTGGTCCTCCCTTCGGGAACGGTAAAGAATTCCGGGAGCGAGGAAAAGTCCTGGAAAACGTATTCGACTTCCACGGCTTCGCCCGTGCGGGTCTTCTGCGCCGCGATCTTTCCCTTGCAGAAAGAGTCCATCAGTTCGACCATGTCCGGTTTTATTATAAAGACGATGCGGTCGAAGCCCGCCCTTATCGCGTCGTATACGGCGTATTCCATGAGGATCTCGCCGTGCGGGCCCAGCCCGTCGGTCTGCTTGCTGCCGCCGTAGCGTGAGCCCATGCCGGCGGCCATGAGGAGAAGAGTGGTTTTCATAGTATCTTTATTCCATCCTTATTCTGAGTGGTCTTCGCTGCTTGATTCCGGCGCTGCGGCGTCCGTGCGCGCGGGTTCGTTCTGGATCGTGGAACCCAGCACGTCCGCGACCTCGCTTATGGCTATGAAGGCGGACGGGTCGTTCTCGCGCACTATGCTCTTGAGGCGCCCGATCTGGAACCGGTTCACGACAAAGTATACCATAGTCTTCGAGGAATCGGAATAGTAGCCCTTCGCCTCGATGACGGTTATGCCGCT
>JAEEVI010000133.1 GCA_016287035.1 Bacillota bacterium | reverse complement strand
TCGACTATACTCCCGGCATCGGCATCAAGATCATACGCAAGGCCGGCACCGACGAGCCCGTAAAGCCCGTGACTCCGAGCAATGTGATACGCCACGAGGACCAGAAGCCCAAGGAGAGAAAACCCAAGGAATTCGTCGGAAGAAAGAGACCGGATCAGGGCGGACAGACCGGTCAGCCTCCGCGCAAAAAGCAGGACGTCTCCCAGCGTCCCGCTCCCGCCGGCCGCAGAACGGAAGGCGGAAAGCTTTCTGTCGCTTACACGGCAAGCAGCGATCAGTCCTCGGGCGCCAAGGGCGGCCGCAAGGAGAAGAAGCAGCGCGTGGACAAGCGCGACAAGTTCGACGCTATCCCTGCCGATCTTTCCCGCGTCAGGAAGAACAAGCACAGCAAATACAAGGACAATAAGCCCGAGCTGCCCGACGAGGAGGAGCTCTTCGAGAGCACCCTCGAAGCGGGAAGCGTCGTCATCCAGGTGCCTATCACGGTCGCGGGCTTCTGCGAGCAGGTCGAAAGGACGACGTCGGAAGCCATAATGGCGCTCATGAAGATGGGCATCATGGCGAACATAAACCAGAACCTCGACGAAGAGACCGCGGTCCTGCTCGGAATGGAGCTCGGCGTTACGGTCGCCGTCAACAAGGTCAACGAGGAGCCCGAAGAGGAGGGCCTCGACATACCCGACGACACCGAATCCGATCTCAAGCCGCGTCCGCCCGTCATCACCGTCATGGGCCACGTCGACCACGGCAAGACTTCGCTGCTCGACGCCATCAGAAACACCAACGTGACTGCCGGCGAGGCCGGCGGCATCACGCAGCACATCGGCGCTTCCGAGGTGGAGATCAACGGTCAGCGCATCGTGTTCCTCGACACCCCGGGCCACGAGGCCTTCACCGCCATGCGCGCCAGAGGCGCTTACGTGACGGATATCGCCGTCCTCGTAGTCGCCGCCGACGACTCGGTCAAGCCTCAGACTATCGAGTCTATAAGCCACGCCAAGGCTGCGAACGTTCCTATCATCGTCGCGATCAACAAGATCGACAAGCCCGGCGTAAATCTTGACCACGTAAAGAAGGATCTCGCCGACCACGGCGTCCTCGTCGAGGACTGGGGCGGCGACACGATCTGCGTCCCCGTCTCCGCCAAGACAGGCGAAGGCATAAAGCAGCTGCTCGAGATGATACTTCTCCAGGCAGAGATGCTCGAGCTGCGCGCGAACCCCGACAGGCTCGCCCAGGGGACCGTCATCGAGGCGAGGCTCGACAAGTCCAGAGGACCTGTCGCCACGCTCCTCGTAACAAACGGAACGATCCAGGCCGGCCACGCCATCGTCGCCGGAACGGCCGCCGGCCGCATCAGGGTCATGACGAACTGGAGAGGCGAACAGATCCGCAAGGCAGGACCTTCGAGAGCCGTCGAGATCACAGGTCTTACGGAGGTCCCGGAGGCAGGCGACGAATTCTACGCCGTAAAGGACGAGAAGACCGCCAGGGATATCGCGATGCGCCGCAAGGAGAAGCTCAGGGAGGAGGTCCTCGCCAAGAACGCCTCCGTATCTCTGGAGAAGCTGTTCAGCCAGATGGAGGAGGGCGAGGTCAAGGAGCTCAACCTCATCATAAAGGCGGACGTTCAGGGCTCCGTCGGAGCTCTGGAGCAGTCCCTCGAAAAGCTGCGCAACGAGAACGTAAAGGTGCGCATCATACATACTGGCGTAGGCGCGATAAACGAGTCCGACGTCATGCTCGCCAACACCTCGAACGCTGTCATAATCGGATTCAACGTCCGTCCGTCCTCCGCCGTACAGGCACAGGCCGACGCCGACGGCGTCGAGATCAGGACGTACAGGATAATCTACGAGATAATCGACGATATCCAGGCCGCCATGAAGGGCATGCTCGACCCCGTGTTCAAGGAGGTCATCCTCGGCAAGGTCGAAGTCCGCGACACCTTCAAGGTGCCCGGAGTCGGCATAATCGCCGGCGCGTACGTCACGGAAGGCAAGATAACGAGAAACGCGAAGCTGCGTCTCGTGCGCGACGGCATAGTCGTCCACGAGGGCGTCGTATCGTCGCTGAAGAGGTTCAAGGACGACGCGAAGGAAGTCGCCACGGGCTTCGAATGCGGCATCGGCATCGAGAAGTTCAACGACATAAAGGTCGGAGACGTCATCGAGGCCTACACGATGGAAGAGGTCGAAAGGTAATATGGGAAGATCATACAGGCCGCGCATGCTCGGCGGTGAGATACAGAAGCTCATAGGCGATATGCTCATACGCGGAGAACTGAAGGATCCCGGCTTTAAGGACAGGCTCATAGGGATAAACGACGTGGACGTTTCCGGCGACGGAAGCTACGCGACCGTATATCTCACGGCGATCGGCCGCGACGGCAAAGAGCTCAGCGAAGCCGAAAAAAACGGCATCGTCGAGGCTTTTTCCCGGAGCAGGGGCTTCCTGCGCACCGAGATCGGAAAGGCCGTAAAGCTGCGCCACGTTCCCGATCTGATATTCAAGCTCGACAGCAGCTACGAATACGGCCTTAAGATGGACCGCCTGATCGACAGTCTGAACATCGAAAAAGAAGACTAATGTACGACTGGAAAGATATAATCGAAGAACTGAATAAAGGAAAGACGTTCATGCTCTATCCGCACGTGAACGTCGACGGAGACGGCGCGGGGTCCTGCCTCGCGCTCGCCCGCATGCTCTCCGAAATGGGAAAGGAGTGCCGCATATACCTCGGCGACGAGCTGCCGGCATACCTTAGCTTTCTCGACTGTCCGTTCTTCGTGATGGATCCCTTAGGCTTCTCCGCCGAAGTCGCCATAGCGGTCGACTGCGGAGAGGACGGAAGGCTCCCCGGAAGGCTCGACACCTTCATGGCCACGCCCGTAAGGCTCTGCATCGATCACCACATCAAGACGAAGCCTTTCGACGTGAAGCATATTATGAACGATCCCCACGCCAGCGCGTGCGGGATGATGATACTCGATCTTTTCAGGGCGATGGGAAGGACGCCCTCCAAGGAGGAGGCCGAGGCCCTGTACGTCGCCATAATCACGGATACCGGCTGCTTTAAGTATTCCAACACCACCGCTGAGACGCACGCCGCGATAGCGGAGCTGTACGGATGCGGGATAGATCATTCCAGGCTCTGCAACATGCTGTACGAGAACAAGCCGTTCCCGAAGATAAAGCTCGAAGCGGAGATCATAAAGCGCGCGAGGTTCTTCGCCGGCGGAAAGGCGTGCCTGTCGTACGCCACGCAGGAGATGCTCGACATGTGCGGCGCCGTTCCCGGACACTCGGAAGGCTGCGTCGACATACTCAGGAGCATAGAGGGCGTGGAGATAGCCATATTCATAAAGCAGCAGCAGGACGGCAATTACAGGGCGAGCATGCGCGCGAAGGATTACGCCGACGTTGCGGCCGTGGCGCTGCCTCTGGGAGGAGGCGGCCACGTCAGAGCCGCTGGCTGCAGCTTCAGCTGCGGGCTCGACGAAGTTATAGATATCCTGGTGCCGGCCGTCGAAGCCGAGCTCGCCAGACATACCGATATATGAACGGGATAATAGTCCTCAACAAAGAAGCAGGCTATACTTCGATGGACTGCTGCGCGATACTCCGGAAGATCTGCGCGGAAAAGCGGATCGGTCATACAGGAACTCTCGATCCCAACGCGACGGGAGTTCTTCCTGTTTGTGTGGGAAAGGCCGCGAGGCTCATAGAATACATGGACGGCGTTCCCAAGACATACAGATGCACGGCCCGGCTTGGGATCGTCACCGATACCCAGGATATCTGGGGAAACGAGCTCGAAGGAGGATCTGCGGGTAAAGCCGCGGAAGTGACGGAAGAAGCCGTGGAGGAGGTCCTCGCCGGGTTCCTCGGCACGTCGGAGCAGCTGCCTCCGATGTACAGCGCCGTAAAGATAGGCGGCAGGAAGCTCTACGAGTACGCCAGAAGCGGCAGGGCAGTCGAGAGGAAGCCCAGGAGCATAACCATCAGCTCTATAAGCCTCGTCTCTTTCGATCGCGAAAGGAGCGAGTTCACGTTCGACGTCGAGTGCTCCAGAGGCACGTACGTAAGGACCCTCTGCAGCGACGCGGGCGAAAGGCTCGGGTGCGGCGCCTGCATGAGCGCTCTCGTCAGGACCGGCGCCGCGGGTTTTTCCCTCGCGGACGCGGTAACGCTCGATGAGATAAGGGAACGGGGACCGCTCGCGTGCCTTCTTCCGCCCCGGACGGCCGTAAAAGGCCTTTTAAGGACGGATATCGGCGACGAGGAAGCGGAGCTCTTTCTCAACGGAGATCCGCGCTGGAACAGGGATATTCCGCCTCAGGACGGCTTTCTTACGGCTGTGTTCTGCAAAGACCGGTTCCTCGGAACGGCGAGGGACGGCAGGATAGAAAAAGTGTTCAAAGATGAAGATATATAAAAGCACAGACCGGTCCGCGCGATCCGGGCCGGTGACGATAGCGCTCGGGAATTTCGACGGCGTCCACCCGGGGCATCAGGCTCTTATAAAGAGGTGCGTCGCTCTGGCGAAAGAGACCGGTTCATCTCCGTGCGTGTTCACGTTCGCGAACCATCCGGCGAACGTCATATCCGGAAGACCTGCCGTAAAACAGATCGTCACGGCGCGGGAAAAGGAGAGGCTGCTCGCCGGCCTTGGCATAGAGATACTCGTTTACGCCGATTTCGACGAGGAGATGATGAACATGCCGCCGGAGGTCTTCTTCAGGAAGTATCTGACGGACGCTTTCCGCGCCGAGGGCATCGTATGCGGCTTCAATTACAGCTTCGGCAAGGACGGCAGAGGCGACGCGGCGCTGCTCGAAGAGCTCTGCGCGAAGGCCGGCTGCAGGGCCGAGATAGTGCCGGCGGTCGAGATAGACGGCGTTCCGGTATCGAGCACGCTTATAAGAAAGTACATCGCTTCCGGCGACATGCGGTCGGCCGCGCGGTTCCTCGGCAGGAACTACTGCATCGACGGCGTCGTGGTACACGGCAATCAGATAGGGCGCACCATCGGTTTTCCGACGCTCAACCTTTCGCTCAGCAGCGAGATGGCGCTGCCTCCGAACGGAGTATACGTTACCCTTACACACATAGACGGAGAGGTCTTCAGATCCGTCACGAACGTGGGGAACAAGCCCACGATAGGCGAATTCGCCAAGAACGCGGAGACTCACGTGTTCGATTTTCATAAAGATATATACGGTAAACCAATCAAGGTCGAGTTCCTGCTCATGACGCGCCCCGAACGCACGTTTTCAGGGCTCGGAGAGCTCCTCGAGCAGATATCGAGGGACTGCAGGAACGCCGAGAAATATCATAACGAACTGTCCAAAAGGCAGTAGGAACGCAGGGAGGGCATCATGAAATACACGAACGGTTTTTCGATCAACGCTACGGGCAACGAATGCTTCATCAGTTTTCTGCAGACCCGTCCGAACGGCAATGAGGCGAAGGTAACGGAGGAGGTCGAGGCGCTCGTCATGTCGGAGCAGATGGCCAGGCAGCTCATCGTCGCGCTTTCGAAGGTCTATCAGAAGGTCGACAGCGACAGAGCCGCGAAAAAGAGCGTCGCGGCCAACGAAACCACGCAATTTTCATAGAGAATAGCGCTTTACAAACAGTTGCCGCTATGGTAATATAACTCGTATTTATTTTTACCTTTTGCTGAGCGACGGGGTCTCCGTCCCGCGGCCCGGCAGGAGGCGCATAACGCAAAGGAGAAAAACATGATCACCAAAGAAGTAAAGCAGAGCATCATCAGCGAGTACGCGACCAAGGAAGGCGACACCGGTTCCCCCGAGGTCCAGGTAGCGATCCTCACTTACAGGATCAACGAGCTCAACGAGCACCTGAAGACACACGCTAAGGACCATCACTCCAGAAGGGGACTGCTCAAGATGGTCGGCCAGAGAAGAAATCTTCTTGCTTATCTTAAGGAAAAGGATATCGAGCGCTACAGAAATTTGATCGCCCGCCTGAACTTAAGGAAGTAATTGAGTTTCATCTGCTGCGCGGGGCTGCGAAGCCCCGCGTTTTTATAGCCGGGCACGGCTCAAAACTATGCGAGGTAGTAAGGAAGAGTGTAAAGGTATTTTGGAAGTAAAGGTAAGGTAAGAAGGCAAATGAGGTACACAGATTACAGAACATTCAGGACCGCGGTAGGCGGAAAGCTCCTCGAGCTCGAGATCGGAAAGGTCTGCGAGCAGGCTAACGGCCAGGTCATGGTCCGTTACGGCGAGACGGTCGTCAACTGCACCGCGACGATGGCGAAGGAGCCGCGTCCCGACGTCGATTTCTTCCCGCTTTCGTGCGACTACGAAGAAAAGATGTACGCCGCCGGAAAGATCCCCGGAGGCTTTATAAAGAGGGAGGGCAGAGCGTCCGAAAAGGCGATCCTCTGCTCCAGGCTCATGGACAGACCTCTGCGTCCGCTGTTCCCCAAGGGGTTCTATAACGACGTTCAGGTCATCGCGACCGTAATGAGCATCGATCACGACGCGAGCTCCGAGTTCTCCGCCATGATCGGTTCTTCCGTTGCTCTTGCGATCTCCGACATCCCCTGGGACGGCCCCACGGGCTCGGTAGTCGTCGGCAGAGTCGACGGAAGGCTCATCATCAATCCGTCTCTTGCAGAGAGAGAAAAGTCCGACATCAACATGACAGTCGCCGGCACGAAGGAAGCCATCATGATGGTCGAAGCCGGCGCTAAGGAAGTCCCCGAGGACGAGATGCTCGAAGCTATCATGTTCGCGCACGAGGAGATCAAGAAGATCGTCGCGTTCATCGAGGAGATCGTCGCCGAGGTAGGCAAGCCCAAGAAGCAGTTCGACTTCTACAAGCCCGCCGAGGAGATCGACGCGGCCGTAAGGGAATACGCGGCCGGCAAGATGAGAGCAGCCATCCAGACGTACGACAAGCTCGAGCGCATGGACAACATGGACGCTGTCGACGAGGAGACCAAGGCGCACTTCGCCGAGATCTTCCCCGAGGGCGGCAAGGACGTCGCGGCCGTTCTTTACAACATCAGAAAAGAGCAGGTCAGGAGCATGATCCTCGACGAGGGCATCCGTCCGGACAACAGAAAGCTCACCGAGATCAGGCCGATCTGGTGCGAGACCGGGATCCTTCCCAGAGTCCACGGAACAGGTCTGTTCAAGAGAGGCCAGACTCAGGTCCTCTCCGCCTGCACGCTCGGCCCCGTATCCGATTCGCAGTATCTCGACGGTATCAGCGAGGATACGGAAAAGAGATATATCCACCACTACAATTTCCCGCCTTATTCCACAGGCGAATGCAGACCTCTCAGAAGCCCCGGCAGGAGAGAGATCGGCCACGGCGCGCTCGCCGAGAGAGCGCTCATCCCCGTGCTCCCCTCCGTCGAGGATTTCCCGTACGCGATAAGAGTCGTCTCCGAGGTGCTCTCCTCCAACGGTTCCACCTCTCAGGGCTCCGTCTGCGCGAGCTGCCTGGCGCTCATGGACGCCGGCGTTCCCATCTCCGCTCCGGTAGCGGGCATCGCGATGGGCCTCATCGAGAGAGTCGAGCCCGACGGAAGCAGCAAGATGGCTATCCTGTCCGACATCCAGGGCATGGAAGACTTCCTCGGCGACATGGACTTCAAGGTAGCGGGCACCGCTAAGGGCGTCACCGCCATCCAGATGGATATCAAGGTCCACGGTCTTTCCAGAGAGATCCTCCACGACGCTCTGGCGCAGGCCAAGGAAGGCCGCATGCACATAATGGGTCTCATGCTCGAAGAGATCCCCGAACCCAGAAAGGAACTCTCCAAGTACGCTCCGAGGATCATCAGCATGACGGTCCCCGAGGATAAGATCAGGATCGTCATCGGGCCGGGAGGCAAGACGATCAACAGGATCATCAGCGAGACCGGAGCCAAGATCGACATCGACGACACGGGCCTCGTGTTCATCTCCGCTCCGAACCTCGAGGCGGCGGAAAAGGCTCAGAAGGAAGTCGAGCTCCTCATCAAGGAGGTCGAAGTCGGCGAGACTTACACCGGAAAGGTAGTAAGGCTCATGACGTTCGGCGCCTTCGTAGAGGTCCTGCCCGGAAAGGACGGACTGCTCCACATCTCCAAGATCTGCAAGGCGAGAGTCGAGAAGGTCGAGGATATGCTCAACGTAGGCGACACCGTTACGGTAAAGGTCTCCGAGATCGATTCCCAGGGCAGGGTCAACCTCACCAGGATCGGTCTTGAGGATACGCCTATCATCAAGGCGAACGGAGAGGAAAACTAAAGAACGAACGCTTATAAGAGCCGGCGGCCCGCGCATCAGCGCGCATGCCGGCTCTTTTCTCACAACAGGAGAGGTCATTCATGATCAACTGCAAAACGCTCGACTGCGGCGTCAGGATGGTATGGGAAAAGCTTCCCGAAGACCAGGCCGCGTGCATCGGTATCTGGATAGCGGCAGGCTCCGCGTACGAAACAGCCGCGAATTCCGGCATCTCGCATCTCATCGAGCACATGTGCTTCAAGGGCACGAAGAAGCGCAGCGCGCGCAGGATAGCCGAGGACGCCGACAACAAGGGCGCCATCTACAACGCCTTTACCGGTAAGGAGGCGACGTGCTTCCATATCAAGTCGATAACGGAGCTGTTCCCCAAGGCTGTCGAGATACTTCTCGACATCGTCACGAATTCGGTGTTCGACGAGCGCGAGATGCGCAGGGAAAAGGCCGTCATATCCGAAGAGATGAAGATGGTCGAGGATACTCCCGACGACTACATCCTCGATCTTCTCATGGCGAAGGTCTTCTCCGACACGGAGCTCGAGAGCCCCGTCATCGGCACGAGAAAGTCGCTCAAGGCTATAACGCGCGACGACATAATCAACTACATGAACATGCGCTACACGACAGGAAACATCGTCGTCAGCGTGGTGGGCAACTTCGACGAGGAAAAGCTCGAAAAGCAGCTCAATACGGCGTTCAAGCGCCTCGGAAGGCACAGCTCGTCGGTCACGACGTACCAGCTCTGCAGCGCGAGAAAATACACCAGCAAGGTAAAGGACGTCGGACAGACCCACATCTGCATAGGTATGCCGACGATCTCCCTCGCGAGCGAGGCTTATTACACGCAGGCGATAGTGAACGTCGTTCTCGGCGGTACGATGAGCTCAAGGCTCTTCCAGAACATCAGGGAGCGCCAGGGTCTGGCGTACACGGTGTACAGCTCGCCTGTCAGCTATTCGCACACAGGTATGTTCTACATATACGCGGGCGTTTCTCTCGGAAAGGAAGCCGAGGCGTTCGACGCGATAGCAAAAGAGCTCTCGACGCTCGCGAGCGAAGGCATCGATCCCCAGACCGTAAAATACGTGAAACGCCGCCTCAAGAGCTCTTATATCTTCGGGCTTGAGAGCATGAGCAACAGGATGGTCAAGATCGGAAAGAACAGGCTGCTGCTCGGACGCAACTACACCGAGGAAGAGATAATGAGCGAGATCGACGGGATCACGCAGGATCAGATAAACAGCTTCTGCGAGAGGATCGGCGACATAAGCAGATACAGCGCCGTGACGATCAGCAGGAACAAGATAGACGTGAAGGGCCTTATAAAGTGACGGAAAGAGCTGCGAGATTCGAAAAAGTGAGCTTTGAGGCATTTCTGGCGGATTACGAGGAATGTCTCGGTACGAAAGAGGGCGCGCGGGAGGCGTACGACGCGGTACAGCTTCCCGTCAGGGCGACCGCGGGTTCGGCCGGCTACGACATAAAGACCCCCGTGGCGTTCAGGCTCGCACCTGGAGAGAGCGTAAGGATACCGACCGGCCTTCGCGTAAGGATGAAGGAGGGCTGGGTGCTTCTCATCGTCCCGAAATCGGGGCTTGGAAGCAGGTTCAGGCTGCAGCTCAACAATACGGTCGGCGTCATCGACCAGGACTATTACTACGCGGAGAACGAGGGCCATATAATGGTCCCGGTATGCTGCGACAGCAAGGACGGAAAGACTCTGGAGCTTCCGGCCGGAAAGGCGTTCGTGCAGTCGCTGCTCGTTCCGTTCGGGATAACAGAGGACGACGAGGCGAACGGCCGGCGGACCGGCGGCTTCGGCTCCACGAACAGCTGATCAGTTCAGATGCGGGCATTTGGCTGAAGGAGTATATATGGTTTTCAGAGAAGAATTGGAAGCCCAGGAATTCGAGAGGCTCTCGCCTTTCGCCGCGAAGGCTTCGCAGACAAGGGGAAGAAGGATACCCGAAGAGAAGTGCGAGCTGCGCACGGATTTTCAGCGCGACAGGGACAGGATCATACATTCCAAGGCCCTCAGAAGGCTCATGCACAAGACGCAGGTCTTCATATCGCCCGAAGGGGATCATTTCCGCACGCGCCTGACGCATACGCTCGAAGTCTCGCAGATCGCGAGGACGATCGCCAGAGGCCTCAGGCTCAACGAGGATCTCACGGAGGCCATCGCGATGGGCCACGACCTCGGCCACACGCCCTTCGGACACAACGGAGAGGAATGCCTCAACGAGCGCCATCCCGGAGGCTTTTCCCACAACGTGCAGAGCCTCAGGGTCGTCGACGTCCTCGAGAGGAGCGCCTCCGGCCGCCCGATGAACCTCACCGAGGAGGTCCGCGACGGCATAGTCAACCACACCGGAGACGTGCTGCCGTTCACGCTCGAAGGCCAGATCGTCCGCTTCTCCGACAGGATCGCGTATATAAACCACGACATAGACGACGCGCTCCGCGGAGGGATCGTCGTTCCGGAAGAGCTTCCCGCGGACTGCATAGCCTTCCTCGGCTCGACTCATTCGGAGCGCATCAACACGCTCGTCAAGGACATCGTGAGCAGCAGCGAGGGAAAGGATACCATAAGCCAGTCCGACGAGGCCGCTCACTACATGAACAGCCTCAGGAACTACATGTTCGAGAAGGTATACAGGAGCCCGATAGTAAAGCAGGCTTCCGAGCTCGAAAAGATCCATCATCTGATCTTTTCGCTCTACGATTATTTCCTCGCGCGGCCGCAGGAGCTGCCCGAAGACCTCAGGGAGCTGAGCGGTACGGAGCCCACGCAGGAGCTCGTAAAGGACCATATCGCGAACATGACCGACCGCTTCGCGATAAGCCTTTACGAGGAGCTTTTCGTTCCCACGGGATGGAAGGTAAAAAAATAAAATAAAAAAAGGAAACCGCCGCCCGCCCGATAATATAATC
>JAEEVI010000132.1 GCA_016287035.1 Bacillota bacterium | reverse complement strand
TGCGCCTCGCCTCACGACAGCTGCGTCGAGGGCTGACAGAGCTTTATGTAGCAGAGGCTGACGTCCTGCAGCGTCTTTATCTGCCTGTATATCGCCGGGATGTTCTTAAAGAACTCCAGGGCCTCGTCCACGCTCATGTCGAGCACGTCGTATATATTTTTGTCTTTATATTTTACCTCGAGAGTCTCCCTGTTGTAACGCTTTCCGCGGCAGACCTCGCACGGCACGTAGACGTCGGGCAGGAAATTCATCTCGACCTTTATTATACCGTCGCCGCCGCACGCCTCGCAGCGTCCGCCCTTCACGTTGAAGCTGAACCGCCCCGGCCCGTAGCCGCGGATCTTCGCCTCCTGCGTCTGCGCGAACAGGTTCCTTATGTGCGTGAACACTCCGGTATACGTCGCTGGATTGCTCCTGGGCGTCTTTCCGATCGGGCTCTGGTCGATGTCTATCACCTTGTCGATATTCTCGAGGCCCTCGATCGCCCTGTGCTTTCCGGGCCGCGCCTTCGCCCTGTAGATCCTGGCCGCGGCCGCCTTCTGGAGTATATCGTTCACGAGGGTGCTCTTTCCGCTTCCGGAGACGCCCGTCACGCATATGAACTTTCCGAGAGGAAAGCTTACGTCTATGTTCCTGAGGTTGTTCTCGCAGGCGCCGCGGACCGTTATCGAAAGGCCGCTCCCCTTCCTTCTGGAAGAGGGGACCTCTATCTTTCTCGCGCCTGACAGATACTGGCCCGTTATCGACTCCGGGCACGCCTTTATATCCTCTATCGTCCCCTGGGCGACGAGATATCCGCCGTGCTCGCCCGCGCCCGGGCCTATGTCGATTATCTGGTCGGCGGCCTCCATCGTCTCCTGGTCGTGCTCGACGACGATCAGCGTGTTGCCGATCTCGCACAGGTTCCTGAGGGCGGCCAGCAGCTTGCTGTTGTCCTTCTGGTGGAGCCCTATGCTGGGCTCGTCGAGTATATACATGACTCCGACGAGATAAGAGCCTATCTGTGTCGCGAGCCTTATGCGCTGGCTCTCGCCGCCCGACAGCGTGGCCGAATAGCGCGCGAGCGTCAGGTAATCGAGACCCGTGTCGATGAGGAACTTAAGTCTCGCCTTTATCTCCTTGAGTATGAGCCTCGCGATCGAGCGCTCCTTTTCGGAAAGCCGCTCCTCGAGGCCCTCGGTGAACGCGAGCGCCTCGCCGATCGACATGCGGCAGAACTCGTCGATGTTCTTCCCGCCGACGGTGACCGCGAGTATCTCGGGGCGCAGCCTCTTTCCGCCGCACTCAGGGCACACGTCTATCGTCATGAACTCCTCGAGCTTCTCCTTGATGAGCTCAGACGACGTATAGCTGTGCCTGCGCATGAGATTGCCTATGACGCCCTCGAACGCGTCGCGCCTGTGCGACAGCGAGCCGTCGCGCCTCTGGTAATAGTAATCGAGCTTCCTGCCGCCGGTGCCGTTCATGAGCTCGTCCGTGAAAGCCTTCGGAAGATCCTTGTACGGCGTGTCGAGGCTCACCTTGTGATAGTCCGCGAGCGCCTGGATCAGCTGGCGGTAGAAGCCGGCGTACTCCATGTTGGCGTAAGCCTTCGTGAGGGCGCCGCCGAGTATCGACAGCTCCCTGTCGTCGATTATAAGATCCGGATCTATATGCTCTATATAGCCTATTCCGTTGCACACCGGGCAGGCGCCGAACGGCGAGTTGAACGAGAAGCTGCGGGGCTCCAGCTCGTCTATGCTAACGCCGTGGTCCGGGCACGCGAACTTCGTGCTGAAGAGCATCTCCTTCGCGTCCTTGCCCGTCCCGATGAGAGCTCCCACGAGGCCGTTCCCGTGCGCGGCGGCGAGTTCCACGCTCTCGAAGAACCTGCTCTCCGAGCCGGCGCGCACTATCAGCCTGTCGACGACTATCTCGATCGTGTGCTTGTACGTCTTCGCGAGCTTTATCTCGTCCTCGTTCAGGTCTTTTATCTCCCCGTCGACGCGAACGCGCACGAAGCCCTCGCGCCTTATCCTGTCGAGGACCTTGTCGTGCTGGCCCTTTTGGGCACGTATGACGGGGGCCAGGA
>JAEEVI010000131.1 GCA_016287035.1 Bacillota bacterium | reverse complement strand
TTCAACCGCGACACCACCGACCGCAACAGGACCTCCCCGTTCGCGTTCACCGGAAACAAGTTCGAGTTCCGCATGCTCGGATCCTCGAACAGCATAGCCTGCACCAACATCATGCTCAACAGCGCCGTCGCGGAGAGCCTCAGGATATTCGCGGATAAACTGGAACAAGCCGGAGACTTCGAGACCGTCCTTCACGACATGATCAAGCAGACCATAAAGGATCACAAGAGGATCATATTCAACGGCAACGGATACGACGAGGCGTGGATAAAGGAGGCGACCGAAAAGAGAGGCCTGCTCAACTACCCGACGACGGCCGACTGCATGCCGCATCTGCTGGACAAGAAGAACGTCGAAATGCTCACTTCGCTCGGAGTCTTCTCCGAGGACGAGCTGCGCTCCAGGCGCGACATAATGCTTGAGAACTACTGCAAGACCGTTACGATCGAGGCCAACACGATGTCGGATATGGCGAGGACGCAGATAGCGCCGGCCATAGAGGCCTACGCCGCTGACGTCGCGAAGGCGGCCGCGGCCAAGAAGGCAGTCGTTCCCGGTCTGGAATGCGGCTACGAATCCGGCATGATCAGCAAGCTGTCCGCCCTCATCGGCGAGATATCCGAAAAGGCGGACGAGCTCGACGCGGAGCTTGCCAAGCTGAAGAAAGCCGGCGACATCGTCGAAGAATCGTACATGATACGCGACGGGATACTGCCGGTGATGAGCGAGCTGCGCAGGCCCTGCGATGAGGCGGAGCTTCTCACCGCGAGAAGCTACTGGCCGTTCCCGAGCTACGCGGATCTTCTGTTCGGAGTCAAGTGATACCTCATACGGAGGATGATATGTGTTCGATAATAGGCTATTGCGGGAGCGTCCTGAACATGGACGCTCTCGAAAAGGGATTCGCCAGGACCGCCTCGCGCGGTCCCGACGCGATAAAAATGACAGATACGGGCAGCGGCCTTCTCGGCTTTCAGAGGCTCTCGATAATGGGGCTGACCCCGTCCGGGATGCAGCCGTTCGAGCTCGACGGGAGCTTCGCCGTCTGCAACGGCGAGCTTTACGGCTTCAGGGCGCAGCGCGCCGGGCTGGAGAAGAAAGGCTACAGTTTTAAGAGCGACAGCGACTGCGAGATACTTCTTCCGATGTATTTCGAATACGGTACCGACATGTTCGCGATGCTCGACGCCGAATTCGCCTGCGTCATCTACGACGCGAGGACGGGCGAGTACATAGCGGCGCGCGATCCCATAGGCATCCGGCCGCTGTATTACGGATACGACGCCCGCGGCACGGTCATTTTCGCGAGCGAGCCCAAAAGCCTCGTAGGTCTCGCGGAAAAGATCATGCCCTTCCCTCCGGGGCATTTCTGCAAAAACGGAGAATTCCACCGGTACACGGACATCGCGGCCGTCGAGAGCGTCTGCAGAGACGACCTCGAGACCGCGTGCCGAAACATACACGAAAAGCTCGTTCAGGGCGTAAGAAAGCGCCTCATAGCGGACGCCAAGGTCGGCTTCCTCCTCTCCGGCGGTCTTGACTCCTCGCTCGTGTGCTCGATAGCCGCCAGCGAGAGCGAAGGACCGATAAGGACGTTCGCGATAGGCATGAGCGAGGACGCGATCGACCTTAAATACGCCAGGCAGGTCGCGGAATTCATCGGCGCGGACCATACGGAGGTCTATATGACGCCGGACGACGTCATCGCATCGCTCGAGCCGGTGATTGAGCTTCTCGGGACGTACGACATAACCACGATACGCGCCAGCATCGGGATGTATCTGGTGTGCAAAGCTATCCACGAGAAGACCGACATACGCGTGATACTCACGGGCGAGATCTCCGACGAGCTGTTCGGATATAAATACACCGACTTCGCTCCTTCCGCGGAAGAGTTCCAGAAGGAAGCGCAAAAGAGGATCCGCGAGCTCCACATGTACGACGTGCTCCGCGCGGACCGCTGCATATCGGTCAACTCGCTCGAAGCGCGCGTGCCGTTCGGGGATCTCGAATTCGGCAAATACGTTATGAGTCTGGATCCCGCGATGAAGATGAACAGGTACGGCAAGGGGAAATACCTCCTGCGCCACGCGTTCGAAGGACAGGGCTACCTTCCCGACTCCATCCTGTGGAGGGAGAAAGCCGCCTTCTCCGACGCGGTCGGTCATTCGATGGTCGACTACCTCAAGGAATACGCCGAAAAGACGTACACGGACGAGGAGTTCGAAGCGAGGCGCGCAAGGTACGCCTACGCGCAGCCTTTCACCAAGGAATCGCTCCTCTACCGCGAGATCTTTGAAAAATATTACCCGGGGCAGGCGGAGATGATCGCCGGCTTCTGGATGCCGAACAGGGAATGGGAAGGCTGCGACGTGAACGATCCGTCGGCCAGAGTCCTCTCAAACTACGGCGACAGCGGAAAATAACGGAGGGATATCATGTGCGGAATAGTCGGTTATACGGGTTCTCAGCAGGCTGCGCCGATACTGCTTGACGGGCTGAAAAAGCTCGAATACCGCGGATACGATTCCGCCGGCATCGCGGTCATGGACGATCGCGGCATATCGGTCAGCAAGGTCCGGGGCAGGATCGCCAATCTTTGTGAAAAGACGGATTCGGGAAGATCCGTTCCGGGCGTCACGGGGATCGGTCACACGCGCTGGGCGACACACGGAGCGCCGACCGAAGAGAACGCGCATCCCCACATAAGCAACGACGGACGCTTCGCGGTCGTCCATAACGGGATAATAGAAAACTACATACCGCTGCGCGAGGAGCTGACGGCGGACGGCTACTGCTTCGAGAGCGAGACAGACACGGAAGTCATCGTGCACCTGATCGAAAAGTATTACAGCGGCGACGTGAGGCAGGCGCTGATCAAAACGGCCAACAGGCTGCGCGGATCCTACGCCCTCGGCGTCATATGCGCCGGCGAGCCCGGAAAGATATACGCCGTGAGGGAGGCCAGCCCCCTCATACTCGGCGCCGGCTCCGGAGAGAACTTCTTCGCCTCCGACGTCACGGCGCTCGTGGCGCACACGAGAAACGTGATATATCTCGAGGACGGGGAATTCGCGGAGCTCACCTGCGATTCCGTCAACGTGTTCGACTGCCTCGGACATGCCGTAGAGAAAAAGGCTTCCCGCGTCATGTGGGACGTTCAGGCCGCCGAAAAGGGCGGCTATGAGCATTTTATGCTCAAGGAGATAATGGAACAGCCCGGCGCCGTTAAGGCGACGATCGCCCCGAGGATCAAGGACGGCAGGATCCGCTTCGACGAACTGGATATTTCCGACGAGGAGCTCGCGGGCATAAACAAGATAATGATCACCGCCTGCGGATCCGCGTACTATGCCGGCTGCGCCGGAAGGTCCGCGATCGAGAGGCTGTGCCGCATACCGGTCGAGGTGCAGCTCGCGAGCGAGCTGCGCTACAGCGATCCTCTCATCGACGGGCATACCCTTCTGATCGTCATATCGCAGTCGGGCGAGACGGCCGACACGATAGCCGCGCTGAAGGAATGCCGATCGCGCGGCGCGAAGGTCCTGGCGGTGGTGAACGTCGTCGGAAGCTCCGTCGCGAAGCTCGCCGACTACACGGTCTACACCTGGGCAGGCCCGGAGATCGCGGTCGCGACGACTAAAGGATACACGACGCAGGCCGCGGTGCTCTACATGCTCGCCGTCTACTTCGCGGAGAGGCTCGGACGCCTCGGAGAGAGCGGCGGTCTGACCGAAGAGCTCCTGTCCCTGCCGCGTCTCGTGCAGCAGGCGATCGACATGAACCCGGCGATCCCCTCTCTCGCCAAAAAATACCACGCGAGCAGCTCGGTCTTCTTCATAGGAAGAAACACGGACTACGCGGTCGCCCTCGAGGGCGCGCTCAAGATGAAGGAGATATCGTATCTCCACGCCGAGGCCTACGCGGCGGGAGAGCTCAAGCACGGCACGATCGCGCTCATAGACGAGCACCAGCCGGTCGTCGCGCTGTGCTGCAATCCCTCGATCATGGAGAAGACCATGAGCAACATCATCGAGGTCAAGTCGCGCGGCGCGGAGGTGCTGGCGCTGACGTTCCAGGGGAATCAGAAGATACTCCCCGCAGCGGACGATCTGCTGTTCATACCCGAAGTCGATCCGCTGTTCTCGGCAGTCGTCGAGATCGTTCCTCTGCAGCTCCTCGCGTACTACGTCGCGAAAGAGAACGGCTGCGATATAGACAAGCCCAAGAATCTCGCCAAATCCGTGACTGTCGAATGACGGCGGCTTTTCAGGCAGACTTTTTCGAAAGGAAGACGATGGATAAGATACTCGTACTCGATTTCGGCGGTCAGTACTGCCAGCTCATAGCGCGCAGGGTGCGCGAGCAGCACGTGTTCGCCGAGATAAAATCATACGGCAGGATAACGCCGGAAGAGATACGCTCGGCCGGTTACAGGGGGATCATCTTCACCGGAGGACCGGACAGCGTATACGACGATGACGCTCCGCACTGCGATCCGAAGATCCTGGGAATGGGGATACCCGTCCTCGGGATCTGTTACGGCGCGCAGCTTATGGCGCATACAGCCGGCGGAAAGGTTGCTCCGGCGGAGAACGGCAGCGAATACGGCAGGACCGTCCTGACGGCGGAAAGCAGCGTTCTTTTCCGGGGCGTGCCGCGGGAGAGCGTCTGCTGGATGAGCCACACCGACATGATCAGCGCCCTTCCCGGGGGTTTCCGGATCATCGCTTCGACGGATAAATGCCCGTGCGCTGCGATGAGCTGCGATGAGAAAAAGCTCTACGGGGTCCAGTTCCATCCCGAAGTCACGCACACGGCCTTCGGCGGGCTTATCATCTCGAATTTCCTCTTCTCCGTCTGCGGCTGCGGAAAGGACTGGGATCCGGGAAACTACGCGGAGCAACTCATCGAGCGGTACCGCTGCGAGCACAAAGACAAAAGGATACTTCTCGCGCTCTCAGGCGGAGTTGACTCGTCGGTGGCCGCGATCCTTCTGCACAAGGCGGTCGGCAGGAACCTGACATGCGTATTCGTCGATCACGGGCTCCTGCGCAAGGGCGAGGGAGATCTCGTCGAAGACACGTTCCGCAGGACGTTCGGGGTAAATCTGATCCGGGTCGACGCGAAAGAACGCTTCCTCGGCAGGCTCCGCGGCGTCACCGAACCGGAAGCGAAACGGAAGATCATCGGGGAGGAGTTCATACGCGTCTTCGAGGAAGAAGCCGAAAAGCTCGGGCACGTGAACGCTCTCGCCCAGGGGACGATATATCCGGACGTGATCGAGAGCGGGCGCGGCGATTCCGCAGTCATCAAGAGCCACCACAACGTCGGAGGGCTTCCGGCAGCCATATCCTTCGACGAGATCATCGAGCCGCTCAGGGATCTCTTCAAGGACGAGGTCCGCAGTATCGGCGAAAGGCTCGGCCTTCCGCGCGAGCTCGTATGGCGCCAGCCGTTCCCCGGCCCCGGGCTCGCGGTACGGATAACGGGAGAGATAACCGGGGAAAAGATCTCGATGCTGCAGGAGGCGGACGCGATATTCCGCCAGGAGATAGAAGGCGCGGACCTTCAGAGAAGGCCCGATCAGTATTTCGCGGTCCTGACCGGCACGCGCAGCGTCGGCGTCATGGGCGACGCGAGGACATACGGATATACCGTCGCGCTCAGAGCCGTGGATACGGACGATTTCATGACGGCCGAATGGTCGAGGCTGCCCTTCGACGTTCTCGAAAGAGCCAGCGGCAGGATAACGAACGAGGTCCGAGGGATCTCCAGAGTAGTCTACGATATCTCGTCCAAACCGCCGGCGACGGTGGAGTGGGAGTAAAGGAGTTGGCGATATGACGAAATACATTTTTGTTACGGGAGGCGTTGTCTCCGGCCTGGGGAAAGGCATAACCGCGGCCTCGCTCGGAAGGCTTCTGAAGTCCCGCGGTCTCAAGGTCGCGTCGCAGAAGCTCGATCCGTACATCAACGTAGATCCCGGTACCATGAGCCCGTATCAGCATGGTGAAGTGTTCGTGACCGAAGACGGGGCCGAAACGGATCTCGACCTCGGTCACTACGAACGCTTCGTGGACGAGGATCTGAACAAGTATTCAAACCTTACGACAGGCAAGGTCTACTGGAACGTCCTCAACAAGGAGCGCCGCGGCGAATACCTCGGATCGACGGTGCAGGTGATCCCGCACATAACGAACGAGATAAAGGAATTCGTCTACAGAGTCGGTAAGAAGACGAACGCGGACGTGGTCATAACCGAGATCGGGGGGACGATCGGCGACATCGAGTCGCAGCCCTTCATCGAAGCCGTGCGCCAGATATCGCTCGAGATCGGAAAGGAGAACAGCCTGTTCATACACGTGACGCTGGTGCCTTATCT
>JAEEVI010000130.1 GCA_016287035.1 Bacillota bacterium | reverse complement strand
GAGCTCCTCTCGGACTGCGCGCCGCTCAACGGCCTCGCCGAAGCTCTCAGACCGCTCGGAGACGATCTGCGCGTACTGAGAGATCCCACCAGGGGAGGAGTGGCCACGACTCTGTGCGAATTCGTGGAAGGCTCGCGGCTTTGCATAGAGCTGCAGGAGAAAGACATACCGGTAAAGGAGGGCGTGGAAAGCGTCTGCGACATGCTCGGTCTCGATCCTCTCTACTGCGCCAACGAAGGAAAGCTGCTGGCGGTCGTGGCGCCCGAGCGGGCGCAGGAGGCCCTTTCGCTGCTCAGGAGCAGGGAAGAGGGCAGGGACGCGGCCGTCATAGGTAAGGTCATTTCCGGGCACCCCGGCATGGTGGTCGTAAGAACGCCGTTCGGAGGCTCGAGGATGGTGGCGAAGCTGGCAGGAGCTCAGCTTCCGCGCATTTGTTGATATATTTATCATCATTACGTTATTACTTACAGTTCTTTTTATGAGGTGGGAAAGTGCAGGAATACAAGAAAATCAGTATTACCAAAGACGACATCGTTCCCGTAGCTCAGAGAATGAGGGCTGCCGGCGTTCACCTGGCCATGATCCACGGCTTTCTGAACAAAGACGGCGTTCCTGACATCTCATACGAGTACGAGGTCGATCCGGCGATCGAGTCCTACACGGTCGTCGGAGAGAGGGTCCTTCCTTCGATCACAGGCATCTACGATCTGGGTGCCGAATGGGCCGAAAGGGAGATCATGGAGCTCATCGACGTGAAGTTCGAGGGCTGCGACACATCGGAAAGGCTCTTCATGCCTGAAAGCATGATCGAAGGCCAGGGTCACATATTCGTGACTCCCATGGAAGAGCTCACCAAGAACACGCAGGGAAAGGAGGAGTAGGGCATGAGTTATATAGTTCCTATCGGACCGTATCATCCCGCGCTGGAAGAGCCGGTACATGCCAGACTCTACACCGACGGAGAGGAGATAACCGAAGCGAAGGTATTCATCGGTTACAACCACCGCGGTATCGAGAAGCTCGCGATGCAGAAGAACTTCATCCAGACGATCGTAATGGTCGAGCGCGTATGCGGCATCTGCTCGCATTCCCACGCGTTCTCCTACGCGATGGCGCTGGAGGGCATCGCAAAGATGGAGGTCCCCAAGAGAGGACAGTACATCAGAGTCATCACCGCGGAGCTCGAAAGGCTCCACTCGCACTACCTGTGGCTCGGCATAGCTCTCCACATAATCGGCCACGACAGCCTGTTCATGCACACGTGGGACGACCGTGAGGCTATAATGGACATCCTCGAGGAGATCAGCGGCAACCGCGTCAACTACGGAATGGTCACGATCGGCGGATCCAGAAGGGATATCAGCGATCAGACCAGGAAGAACACGCTCGCGATGCTCGACAAGATCGAGGCTTCCAACGCGGCTCTCGCGGACATACTCCTGAGCGACAAGACGGTCGCGCTGCGCACGCAGGGCGTAGGCGTCCTCACGACGGAGGACGGCATCCGCATCGGCGCGGTAGGTCCTCACGCCAGGGCGTCCAACATGCCCGTCGACGTAAGGAAGGACGCTCCCTACAGCAGCTACGACGATTTCGATTTCAACAAGGTCGTATATCCGACCTGCGACGTATTCTCCAGAGTCGTCGTGAGGGTCCTCGAAAACATCGAGAGCATCAAGATAATACGTCAGGCCCTGGATATGCTTCCCAAGGGACCGATCAACCTCGGCGTGAAGATCCCCAAGATCCCCGCGGGCGAGTACATGGTCCGTCACGAAGCGCCCAGAGGGCAGCTCTGCTACAAGGTAGTCACCGAAGGCGGCGAGACGAACAGCCGCGTGAGCATCCATGTTCCCACTTTCAAGAATGCTCCGACCGTACCGGTGATGCTCAAGGGCAATTCCGTCGCAGATGCGGGACTGATAATCGCAAGTATCGATCCCTGCTTCTCCTGCATGGACCGCTAAGCCATGCATGAACTTGCTATAACAGAGGGGATAATCCGGGCCGCCGTACCGGAAGCTGAAAAGCACGGCGCGAAGCGGATCCTGGAGATAAGGCTCAGGATAGGCGACCTGTCAGGCGTCATTCCGGAATGCATCCAGGAATACTTCAACATAGCAAGCATCGGCACCATAGCGGAGGGAGCCGCGATAAAAGTGGAAAGGATACCGGCGGCGATCCTCTGCAGGGACTGCGGTTACGAGGGCGCGATAGAGCGCCGCAGGGTGCGCTGTCCCGAGTGCGGTTCAGCCGACATAAAGCTGACCGCCGGCCGTGAATACTATGTCGACAGTCTGGAGGTAGAATGATGGAGATAAAGATAGTCAAGCAGATACTCGCCTGGAACGAGGACGTCAGCGAGGAAGTCAAGCAGCTCCTTCGCGAAAAGAACGTATGTCTCGTAAACGTGATGGGTTCTCCCGGAGCGGGCAAGACGAGCCTTATCAAAAAGATCATCAACGATCTTCGCGGAAAGTTCCGCATCGGCGTCATCGAAGGCGATATAGCCGGACAGATAGACGCGGACACGATCGACAGGATGGGCATTCCCGTGGTCCAGCTTCAGACCGACGGCGCGTGCCACATCGAAGCCATGTCCGTACAGCACATGCTGCCGATGTTCGACCTCGACGCGATCGACGTCCTCTTTGTTGAAAATATCGGCAATCTTGTATGCCCTGCCGAGTTCAATATCGGCGAGGATCTGAGAGTCGCGATACTGAGCGTTCCCGAAGGGGACGACAAGGTCGAGAAATACCCGCTCATGTTCGAGACTACAGACGCGCTGGTCATGAACAAATACGACATGAAGCCGTATTTCGACTTCGACGACGTAAGGGTAGAAACGAGCGCAAGAGATCTCAATCCCAAGATAGAGGTCTTCCGCGTCTCCGCCAAAAACGGGGACGGCGCCGTCGATTTTATAAACTGGCTTAGCGATCAAATAAGCCGAAAAATTGGTTAAAGGAGGAGGGTTCCTTTGAAAAAAGCAACATTCCCGGCCATCCTGTCGACAGCCATCGTCTGCTACGTGTTCTGGCTGCTCATAACAGGACAATTGGTCAGCCTGATACAAGGCAAACCCGCTGTCCAGCAGCTGCTGGCCGGCCTGATTGTCAGTATCGGCGTTGCGCTGTTCAGCGCGAGGTTCTTCATCCACGAGAATCCGTTTTACCTGTTCAACCCGGCGAAGTTCGGTTCTCTTCTGGCCTATATCCCCGTGTTCCTCGTGGAGCTCACGAAGGCCAACATCGACGTAGCGAAGAGGGCGCTGTCCCCGAGACTGCCGGTCAATCCCGGCATCGTGAAGGTCCCCGTCGGACTTGAGAGCGAGTACGGCCAGTCGATGCTGGCGAACTCGATAACGCTCACCCCCGGGACGATAACGATGGACGTGGTCGAACAGGACGAAAAGACTTATTACTACATCCACTGGATCGATGTCGCTTCCGAGGATCCCGAGGAAGCCGGCGAGGCGATCAAGGGAACGCTTGAAAGAGGAGTAAGGAGGATATGGAAATGACAGATCTGCTGTTTTTCGCGATTTGCTTTATGGCCCTTGCGTTCCTGCTCATCATCAGGCTCATAAAGGGTCCGAGCGTTGCCGACAGAGCCGTCGCCGCCGACAGCATCGACGTTCTGACAGACATGGCGCTCATCCTGTACGCGCTTTACTCCGGAAGAGGGATCTACCTCGATATCGCCCTGGTGACCGCGATCCTCGGCTTCATCGGTTCGACCCTCATCGCTAAGTATCTGGAGGGCAAACTATGAGGATAGTAGTAGATATACTGATCGCGTTCAGCGCGTTCTTCGCGTTCGCGGGAGTCGTCGGCATGCTCAGGATGCCGGATTCCTTCTGCAGGATGCAGTCGAGCACTAATGTAAGCACCTTCGGCGTGCTCGGCGTTATTATCGGCGGTGCTCTTTACGCGGGGTTCTTCCTCGGAAACGCGGAGATGGTCGTAAAGATCCTTCTCCTGGGCGTGTTCTACATAGTCACGTCTCCGATCAGCGGCCACGCGATAGCGAAGGGCGCTTACAGACACGGCGTCAAGATGACCGAAGACGCCGTATGCGACAAGTATGGGGAGGATATGGAATGATGGCAGCTCTGTTCTCTCTCAATACGCTGGTGGTCATCGGGATCGTCGTAACCGCGATTATAGCGGTCGTTTCCGATAAGATACTCAGCTCGGTGATCGCCCTCGGCATCACGGGCGCGTTCGTGGCTCTGGAATTCATAATCCTGCACGCTCCGGACGTAGCCATTTCCGAAGCGGCGGTCGGCGCGGTGCTCTCCACCGCACTGTTCGTTATCGCAGTCAGGAAGACGACCAAGAAGGAGGATGAGGAGAAATGAAGAAGATCGTATGTCTGATATCTCTGTTCGTCCTTCTGGCAGCCGGAGTATTCGCTGTGAACTACACCTTTAAAGAGGTGCCCATCACGTACGACGGCAGCGACACGGACGTCACAAAGCTCTACGCCGATCCGAAGAGCTACGATCTGTCGGATCCCGACGGCGTCGCGGACATAATCGTAAAGACGAACCTCGACAAGACCATGGCGGTCAACGACGTCGCTTCCGTAGTATTCGACTACCGCGGATTCGACACCATCGGCGAGTCGTTCATACTTCTCTCGGCTATAGCCGGTTCGTTCGCGATACTCAGAACGAGGAAGAAGGGAAAGGAGGAGGACCATGAAGCTTAAGGAAGGCATCAGGGAAAAGAACGTCGTCGTAAAGTGCGGCGCGGATACGTTCCTCCCGTTCGCTCTCGTGTTCGGCCTCTGCGTCATCCTGCTCGGGACCATAAGCCCCGGCGGAGGATTCCAGGGCGGCGTCATCGTCGCTTCGGCCTGCCTGCTCGTATATCTGGGCTACGGCTACGACACGACCTCAAAGGCGATCAAGATCAGCGTCCTCGAAGTCAACGAATCCCTCGGCGCGATACTGTACGTCCTGCTGGCGTGCTGCGGTATCGTGTTCGGCGTGAGGTTCTGCGAGAACGTGTTCTACAACTGCGGAAACATCGGGGATCTGATATCCGCTGGAACGATAACATTCATGAGCTTCTCTGTAGGCTACAAAGTACTCACCGGCATCGGCTTCCTGCTCCTGCTGCTCCTGAGTCTTCTCGGCAACACAGACGAAGAAGAAGAGATGGAAGAATAGGAGGTAAGCAAGATGATGATAGTAAACTATGTCGCCTCCGTATTCCTGGTGGTATTAGGCCTGTACACGATCGTTACCAAGAAGAACATCATCAAGATAGTCATCGGTACCGGCATCGTGGATTACGGCATCAATCTTTTCATAGTAAGCATAGGCTTCAACGACGGCGGTACCGCTCCGATCTTCAAGATGAGCGAGATCCTCTCGGGCGCGTATTTCGTGGATCCTGTTCCCCAGGCTCTCACGCTCACGTCCATCGTCATCGGAGCCTGCGTCGACGCGATGGCGCTGTCTCTGTGCATTAAGCTCTACAAGCAGTACAAGACGGTAAACGCTGATGAGATAAGGAGGTTGCACGGCTGATGAGTTACATACATTTCCCCGTACTCGCTGTGATGCTCCTGTTCATGGGCGCGTTCCTGACGGTCGTCTTCGGAAGACATAATCAGGGCGTCCGCGTCGGCATCTGCACAGTGACGTCTGTCGGAGCGTTCGCTCTCATCGCGGCGCTCATCAAGCCCGTCATGCTGGGCGGAGAGGTCATCTCCTACTGGATGGGCAACTGGTCACCCGTCGAAGGGTACGCGATCGGTATCGGCTACGAAGTGGACCAGCTCGGTCTGTTCTTCGCGCTGCTGGTCGTCGCGACCGTGCTGCTCTCGGCCATATACTCGATCAAGTATATGGAGAACGACTCGAGCCTGGACTTCTACTACGTGCTGTTCCAGATGCTCGCAGGCGGCGTGCTCGGCCTCGTGCTCACGGGCGACGTCTTCAATATGTTCATCATGATCGAGATCATGACGTTCTCCGCGGTAGGCCTCACCGCGTTCAGAAACCACAAGTGGGGCGCCGTCGAAGCAGCGTTCAAGTATCTGATCATCGGCTCGATCGGATCCTCGATGGTCCTGTTCGGAGTCGCGATCCTTTACGCTCAGTGCCACACGCTGAACATGGCTCAGCTGTCCTCGATCCTCTCGGGAAATAACTCCCCGGCGACGATCATGGCGTTCGCGCTCATGTTCACGGGCCTTGCGGTAAAGGCGTTCATCGTTCCGTTCCACGCTCCCGCGGCCGATTCCTACGCCGCGGCCCCGACCTCGATATCGATGGTCTTCTCGGGCATGGTCAACAAGGCCGGCGTCTACGGAATGATCCGTCTCGTCTACATAATCTTCAGGGCGATGGATTCCTCGGCTCTGCAGATGCTCATGGTGGTCTTCGGATGCGTAACGATGTTCGTAGGCGTCACGATGGCTCTCGCGCAGCACGATTTCAAGAGACTGCTCGCGTTCCACAGCATCTCGCAGATCGGCTACGTGATAACGGCGGCCGGCCTCGGGACCGCTCTCGGACTTACCGGCGGACTCTTCCACGCGATGAACCACACGCTGTTCAAGGGACTGCTCTTCCTGTGCGCGGGCGCTGTGCTCAAGCAGGCGGGAACGACGAACCTCGATCAGCTCGGCGGACTCAGCAAGAGGATGCCCAAGACCACGATATGCTTCCTCGTAGGAGCGTTCTCCATCTCCGGTCTTCCTCCGTTCAACGGCTTCGCGTCCAAGTGGCTCATTTATCAGGCCGCCTTCGCAAAGGCCGTCGAATCCGGAAAGATCATCTACGCGTTCGTGACTGTCATCGCGGTAATCGTATCGGTGATGACGCTGGCTTCCTTCATCAAGGTCACGCAGGCCGCGTTCTTCGGACAGCTGCCCGCCAGACTGAACGACGTTCAGGAAGCTCCGACGCTCATGCTCGTTCCGATGTGGATCATGTCGATCCTCTGCGTGCTCAGCGGTATCTTCTACAACGTAGTTGACAAGTACCTGCTCGCGCCCGCTACGGATGCCGCGATCAACGTAACAAATTATATCGACACCATGATGGGCGGCGGATACGCCGCGGCCGCGGGCGTCAGGAACATAGCCATCGCCCCCGCGGAGTTCAGCTACTGGAATCCGATCCTGTGGCTCGTCCTCTTCATCGTGGTGCTCGCTGCCGCGTTCATAGTCATGATCACCGGAAAGAGCGACAGGGGCGAGATCCTCTGCGCCGAGACCGACGTCGAGGACGGAAAGTACGCGACGTTCTTCAGCGGCGAGCACAGCCTCCCGTCTCACGTCGCCGGCAGCGACCTGTTCTGGGGCTTCAAGAAGGACTGGAAGAAATACTTCCACGTCATCGAGGGCCTGCACTCCGGCATAGTCAGCGATTACGCCCTCTGGGCAGTCGCCGCATCAGCCGTGATCGTTATAGTGATGTTCGGATTCATGCGTTAAAGGAGGGGAAGACATGAGTATATTGGTAACGCTATTCAACATTCTGATTTTCCCCGGCCTCCTGTTCGTATGCGTCATCGGCCTTATCCTGGCCGGTGTCGACAGGAAGGTGCTCGCGCGCATGCAGAAGAGGGTAGGACCTCCTCTCGTCCAGCCGTTCTACGATTTCTTCAAGCTCATGGGCAAGGAGACGATCGTTCCGCACGCTGCGAACAAGGCGGTCTATCTGGCGGCTCCGGTCGTGGGATTCACGAGCCTGGTCGTCATGATGCTCTTCATTCCGATCTTCGGATACAGCGCGTTCTCCGGCAGCGCGGACATGATAGTCATCATGTACCTGCTGACGATCCCCGCGGTCGCTCTGATCGTAGGCGGAAGCGCCTCCGGTTCTCCGTACGCCGGCATCGGCGTATCCAGAGAGATGGTCACGCTCATGTCCTACGAGCTTCCTCTGGTGCTCGTGCTGCTGTCCGTGGCTAAGGCCGCAGGCGGCAACGCGCTCTGCTTCTCTCTCAACGACATAGTGTCCTGGCAGCAGGCGACCGGAAGCGGCATCACCCACGCGAGCCTCATCCCCGCGGCGCTGGCGATGCTTCTCGTCATCCCCGCCGAAGTCGGCACCCAGCCCTTCGACGTAGCAGAGGCCGAGACCGAGATCTGCGAAGGACCGCTGATCGAGTACAGCGGCGCGCCGCTGGCGATGTTCAAGCTCAATACCGCTATGAAGATGTTCATCATGACGTCTCTGTTCACCTGCCTCTTCCTCGGCGGGATCAACACCGGGATAGTCGCGCTCAACGCGGTCATCCTCGTAGCGATATGCATACTGCTCACGATCCTGTGCATGACGCTCATCCACGCCATCACAGCCAGACTCAAGATCGAGCATCTGTTCAAATTCTACTGGATAGTCGTCGCGGGCCTTGCGGTCTGCAGCCTTATCCTCGTGTGGCTGGGTCTGTAGGAGGTCGGATATGTTTAAGAAATTGATAGCTGACAGTACGTCAAAATCTCCGTGGCTCTTCCACATCAATACGGGTTCCTGCAACGGCTGCGACATCGAGCTGGTGGCGGTCCTCACGCCGCGCTACGACGCGGAGCGCTTCGGATTCAAGCTGGCCGGCACTCCCAGACACGCCGACATCGTCGTCGTATCCGGACCGATAACGAGCCAGTCCAGGGACAGGCTCGTGCGCACGCTCGCACAGGTCCCCGAACCCAAGTGCGTGGTCACGCTGGGCTCCTGCCCGCAGTCCGGAAACGTGTTCAAGGGAAGCTACTCGGTAGAGGCTCCTCTGGAGAAGTTCGTCCACGTCGACGTGGCGATCGCCGGATGCACG
>JAEEVI010000129.1 GCA_016287035.1 Bacillota bacterium | reverse complement strand
TTATCACTTCGAGCAGCAGGTCGTCCCCGCTTACTATCTGATCAGCGTAATCATCAAGTTCCATCAGTCGTTCTCCTCATCATATTCGCCGTACTCGCAGCCTGCATGGGTGCAGTCCATGACGTCCACGGGCACGAGTTCGCCTTTTATCTTGTCCCAGAGCTTTACCGTGCCCCGGCCGTTCCCGCCGTTCCACAGACGCCTGTGGCGCTTGCTGCCGTCGGGAGCCTCGTAGTTCACGAAGAGCATGTCCTCCTTGCGGCAGCGGATCTCGGTCTCCATCACGGCGTATATATTCTCCTGGCGCACATACCAGTGCACCTCGTCTTCGAGCTCCTCGAAGCTGAAATCGGTCTTCACCTTGAGCCACAGCTTGGAGAAATTGAAGTCGTAGCTTTTTCCTTCGTACCAGAAGGCCCCCAGCAGCCTCCTGTCGAGGGGAACGAAGTACACCTTGGGTCTTCCGCCGCCGATGTCGAAAACGCTGCTGTAGAGGCGTTTTCCGGTCTTCCTGCTGGTGAGGCAGTTCGAGGAGAGCCACACCCAGGGGCTAGTGAAATCGCGTCCCCAGTTCTTGTCGGCGTAGCCGAAGCATTCGGACGGAGTGACGCGGTATCTGCGGCCGTTGTAAGTTACGACTCCGTTATAAGCGGTCTTCATTCCCTCCGCGTGCCAGTACATCTGGAAGGCCTCGGCCTCGCGCAGAGGCTTGCTTGCTCCGTAGCCCACGTTGAAGGCAATCTGCTTGTCTATAGAAAGATCCCACGACATGCTGCCGGCGTCGCACATCCACTCGGGATGGGCGGCCGCATCTTCGGGACTTATATCTACGCTGCCCCTCAGCACGGTCTCGCACGAGACGCAGTCGTCCGCCTCTATGCGGTACGAATACCCGTCAGCGAGCTTTACGTCCTTCCAGGCGAAGAACCTGTGCAGCTGAGCCTTGTCCTTCCCCCAGCTGCCTGCCTTGACCATCAGGTACGAAGGCTTTTTGCCCGCCTCTTTGTTCGCGGGGAGCTGCCCAAGCACGGGAATATCCTCAGCCAGAGCCGGGTTGCATACAAAGAACTCTATGAAGAAGGCCCGGTCCTCGCCGGTCTCCTCGTCCTGGCCGGTGAAGCTGTGCCACCACCAGTCGTAGCCGCAGCTTGCGAGAGGTCCGTGGAGCATGAACCTGTCGCGTGTAAAATCGTGTCTGTTGACCATCTGTCACCTTCGAATAAATCAGTGATCTTTTAATTGATTATATGCCGCACGTTATGGGCGGTCAATAAGCCGCAAGGCCTTGAGTCAGCCGTTCTGAGGAGCTGTGTAGTGCTCCGCGGCGTATTTATAATGTTCCTCGAAACGCGCTATCGCCTCGCGCACGATCTTTTTGGCCGGGAAGAAAATGTCGTAGGCGTGGAACCAGTCGTGATACACGTCGGCCTCGGCCTCGACGCCTGCCTCGCGCAGGTGCTTAACGTAGTCGAGCGTCTCGCAGTAGAAAGGCTCGACGTCACCGACGTAGGTATAGCAAGGCGGAAGGCCGCTGTAGTCCGTGCAGCGCGCGGGAGCCGCGTAGCAGGACACGAGGTCGGTGCCGTAGGCTTCGCGAAGGTAGCGCTTCCATGCCCGGCGGTTCTTTTTCGTGTTCCAGTTCTTAGCGTGGTTGTCGCGCGACGATGGAGTGTCACGGTCGTCGAGCATAGGATAGATAGGCATCTGGAAAGCGATGTTCACCTCTCCCCTGTCTCTGGCAAGCATGCACAGAGCAGCTGTCATTCCGCCGCCCGCGCTCTCGCCTCCGACCATTATCTGATCGCTCCGCACGCCGAGCTCGTCAGCGTGCTCCTTCAGGTACAGCAGAGCCGCGTAGCAGTCATGCAGAGCGGCCGGATAAGGATGCTTCTTCGAGAGGCGGTATTCGGGAGCCACGAGAACTGCTCCGAACTTTACGACCAGGGAGAGCGCGCGTGTGGCGAAAACGTCCTTCGCGGAGCCCGACTGGTATCCTCCGCCGTGTATCCAAAGCACTCCGGGCACCTTTTCCGCGCTTTTGTCCAGAGGATGCAGTATGAGCAGCTTTATGCTGTGGCTCCCTACGGGTATGATCCTCTTCTGAGTTAAGAACAGCTGTCTTGCCATCGGACCGTCCTAGAAGAAAAAGCGCTTCCTGAGATCCCTGCGACGCGACGGGATAGCTCCGGCTATAAGCAGCGCAAGG
>JAEEVI010000128.1 GCA_016287035.1 Bacillota bacterium | reverse complement strand
ATAACTTTGTTTCACCTCCTAACTCTGTGGACCTTGCGATCCAGCGTTAACATATGCATTATATGCACCTGCACGGCCGTTTGCAAGGACTTTTTGCATTTTTTTATACGCGCCCGAAGGCCGCAAAAGGCGAGCGCGCACGCGCCGGATGATGTATAATAACGCCATGGACGGAAAAAAGAGGAGAGCGGCGTTCTATACGCTCGGCTGCAGGACAAATCAATACGAGAGCGCTAAGCTCGCGGAGGAATTCGCGCGGGCCGGCTACGAGATCGTGGCCGAGGACGAGGCTGCCGACGTCTACGTCGTCAATACGTGCACCGTCACGTCTCTGGCGGACAGAAAATCGCGCCAGTACATCCGCAGGATGAAGCGGCAGAATCCGGATGCGTTCATGATCGTCGCCGGATGCTATCCTCAGATAAGCAGGAAAGAGGTCGAGGCTATCGAAGAGGCCGATCTGGTGCTTGGCACCTTCGACAAGATGACGGCGCTCGAAGCCGCGCAGGCGCATTTCGCGGCGGACTCTGGCGGATCGTGCGCTTCCTCGCCGTACGCGGGCGGATCCCGCGCTTCCGCGGCGGACGCGGGCGGATCATGCGCTTCCGCGGCGGTCGCGGCGCCTTCCGGACGCACGCGCGGGCTGATACAGATCCAGACGGGCTGCGACAGGTTCTGCGCCTACTGCGTAATACCTTACGCGCGCGGCCCCGTAAAGTCGAAGCCTCTCGGCGAGATCGTCCGCGAGGCTGAGGCGCTCGTCGAAAACGGCTGCCGGGAGATCGTGCTCACCGGGATAAACACCGCGAGGTACGACGGCGGCGTGGAGCCGGTGCTCGCGGAGCTGAACGCGATCCCGGGGGATTTCAGGATACGGTTCGGTTCTCTTGAGCCGACGGTCGTCGACGCCGCGTACGTGGAAAGGCTCCTGCGCTACGATAAGCTCTGCCGTCATTTCCACCTTTCGCTGCAGAGCGGTTCGGCGCGCGTGCTGTCAGCCATGGACCGCCGCTACTCTCCGGCGGAATATATGGATATCGTGCGGACCGTAAGGGACTTCGATCCGCTGTTCGGTCTCACCACGGACATCATCGCGGGTTTCCCGGGCGAGACGGAGGAAGACTTTTCGGAGAGCCTCAGGCTCATCGGTGAATGCTCTTTCCTTCACGTCCACGCTTTCCCGTATTCCAGACGGCCGCTCACGAAGGCCGCTTCGATGGCCGGACAGATCGCGCCGTCCGTCAAAAAAGAGAGGACGAAGCGGCTCATAGAGGCCGGCGAGGCGGCTTCGGAGGCGTTCCGCAGGCGGATGACCGGCACGGTGCAGCGCGTCCTGATCGAGGAGGAGAAGGACGGATGGTACACAGGCCACGCCTCCGATTACTGCAATGTCTATTTACCGTCCGGCGGCGGAGATGATATAATCAATATGTTTGTAAACGTAAGGGTGAGCGGTCTTTTCGCGGACGGCGTCACCGGCCGAAAGGAGTAAACTATGGAAGGCTGTTTGTTCTGCAGGATCGTGTCGGGCGAGATCCCGAGCAATAAGGTATACGAAGACGATCAGGTGTACGCGTTCTACGACGTGGCGCCGCAGGCTCCTGTCCATTTTCTCGTAGTTCCGAAAAAGCATATCGCGTCGCTGTCCGAGGCGACGGAGGAGGATCAGGCGCTTCTCGGCCACATCCTCCTCGTTATCAAGGACATCGCGGCCGAACTGGGGCTCGACGACGGCTACAGGGTAGTAGCGAATACGGGCAGCGACGGCGGTCAGACCGTCATGCACCTGCATTTCCACGTGCTCGGCAAGCGCAGCCTCATCTGGCCTCCGGGCTAATACGGATCATCAGGAGGATCATTTGAACGAGATAAGATTTTCGCCCGAGGGCCCGGCCGACGCCGGAGAGCTCTTCGGGACGCTCGATTCCAACATAAGCGCCGTCGAAAAGGACTGCGGCGTGCAGATCGTATACCGCGCCGGCGAGATAACCGTCACCGGCGAAGACGCGGAGCGCGCCGCGGGCATCATAAAGGAGTTCTGCGCCGTTCTCGCTTCGGGACAGCATCTCGACGAGCAGAAGGTCGATTATATAATCGCGCTTTCCAGAGACGGCATTTCGTACACCCAGAGCAGCGTCTCAAAGGACGTCGTCTGCTTTACCCACAGGGGAAAGCCCATAAAGGCGAAGACGATAGGCCAGAAGGACTACGTTAAGGCGATCAGGGCGAACGACATAACGTTCGGCATCGGACCCGCCGGGACGGGCAAGACGTATCTCGCCGTCGCGATGGCGATAAGCGCCTTAAAGGACAAGGACGTCGAAAAGCTCATACTCGCCAGACCCGCCGTGGAGGCCGGCGAAAGGCTCGGCTTTCTCCCCGGCGATCTGCAGGAGAAGGTGGATCCGTATCTGCGGCCGCTCTACGACGCGCTGTACGAGCTTCTCGGCCGCGAGGCCACGCTCCGCTTAAAGGAGAAGGAGACGATCGAGGTGGTGCCGCTCGCGTACATGCGCGGACGCACCCTCGACAATTCGTTCATAATACTCGACGAGGCTCAGAACGCGACGAAGGAGCAGATGAAGATGTTCCTCACGCGCATGGGCTTCGGCTCGAAGGTGATCGTGACGGGCGACATAACCCAGGTGGATCTGCCGCGCGGAAAGCGCTCAGGCCTTGCGGACGCGATGCACATCCTTAAGGGCGTCGAGGGCATAGCTTTCTGCGAGCTCACCGACAGCGACGTCGTGCGCCATCCACTCGTAAGGCGCATAGTGAACGCTTACGACAGATATATCAAGCGCCATCCTGAATGGGCGGAGGAATGATGCGGATCTATTTTTCCGAAGAAGGAAACGTCGAAAAGGAGCTCGAGAACGGAATGATCGCCGCGGCCTCGCTGTGCGCGAAGGATCTCGGCCTCGATCCCGAAAAGGTCTCCCTGAGCGTCACGTTCGAGGACAGGGAAGGCATACACGAGCTGAACCGGGAGTACAGGGGCGTCGACAGTGCCACGGACGTGCTCTCGTTCCCGATGTACGAGCCGCGGGAGATCGCGGAGCTCGCTTCAGGAGGGATCGACGTTCCCGAGATAGAGATCGGCGACGTCGTCATCTGTATGGACAAGGTGCTCGAACAGGCCGAGGAGTTCGGCCATTCCAAGGAGCGCGAGACGCTCTATCTTTTTACGCACAGCGTTCTTCACCTCCTCGGATTCGATCACGAGGACGAAGAGGAGAGAAGAGAGATGAGAAAGAGGGAAGAGGCCGTGATGGAAGCTATTTCGCTCAAGAGGGATATCTGATATGACCGACAGATCTTTGTTCATAAAGGCTCAGGCCGCGGCGGAGGCCGCTTACGCGCCGTATTCCGGCTTTAAGGTCGGCGCGGCGCTGCTGGGAAAGGACGGACGCGTGTTCACCGGCTGCAACGTCGAGAACTCTTCTTACGGGGCGTCGATATGCGCCGAGCGCACGGCGTTCGTGAAGGCTGTCAGCGAAGGCTGCAGGGAGTTCGAGGCGCTCGCCGTCGTCGGAAACGGCGGAAAGGCGATGCCCTGCGGGATATGCAGGCAGTTCATCGCCGAGTTCTGCACCGGGCTGCGGATCGTCACCGGAGACGATCCCGACCGCCTCGAAACGTACGACATAGCGGACCTGCTTCCGGAGGCGTTCAGATTATGAAGAGCGGCTTCGTAGGCATAGTCGGCAGGCCGAACGTAGGCAAATCGAGCCTTCTCAACTGCATACTCGGCGAAAAGATAGCGATAACCACGGATAAGCCCCAGACGACGAGGAATAACATCCGCGGCATCTATACGCGCAAGGACGGGGGCGAAGCCGTATGCCAGATGGTATTCATCGATACCCCGGGCATCCATAAGCCGAAGAACAAGCTCGGCTCGTTCATGACCGACAGCGCCGTCGGCACGATGAAGGAGGTCGACGCGATCCTCTTCCTCGTCGACTCACCGTACGAGGGCGAAGCGAGCGGAGACGGCTATATACTGAACATACTCAAGCAGAGCAGCGCGCCGAAGCTGCTCGTGATCAACAAGATAGACAAGCTCGAACCGGACGTGTACGAGAGCATCTACAGCGCTTACGAGCGTATGGGCATGTTCGACGCTATCGTCGGGACGAACGCGCTCACGGGAAAGAACGTGCCTTACCTGCTGGAAACGCTCGAAAAGCATATGCAGGAAGGGCCGATGTTCTTCCCCGAGGACATGATAACGGACCATCCCGAGAGGTTCCTCGCGAGCGAGATCATCCGGGAAAAGCTGCTGATGTACCTGGAGGACGAGGTCCCGCACGGCGTCGCGGTGACGATCGAGAACTATCAGGAGCTGCCGGACATAACGAGGATCAGCGCGGTCATATACTGCGAGCGGCAGTCGCACAAGGGGATCATAATAGGCAAGGGCGGAAGGAAGCTGAAGGGCGTCGGAAAGAGCGCCCGCGAGGAGCTCGAAGCGCTTCTGGGGACGAAGGTATATCTTGAGACGTTCGTCAAGGTGAAGGAAGGCTGGCGCGACAGCGAGGCCGCCATAGGAAATTTCGGATACCGCAGGGAGAACTGACGGTCCGCGATGTACACGACGACAGAGGGAATAATCTTAAGACAGACGAAGACCGTGGGCGGCAGACGCATGCTCACGGTATTTTCCCGCGCTTTCGGAAAGATCGGAGCGGGGACCTCGATAACGGAGGGCGGACGCAGCAAGACGGCCCTCGCCCTGAGACCGTTCACGTACGGGCGGTACGAGCTCTTCAGGACGCGCGACAGCATCAGCGTCACCGGCGCCGAGACTGTAAAGAGCTTTTATTCGATCGGCGAGGACGTCGAGAAGTACATGAACGCGTCGTACGCGCTCGAGCTGACGGACAAGGTCCTTATGGAGGAAGAGCCCGCCGAGGGGATATTCAGGCTGCTCCTTGATTATCTCGCGCTGACGGCGGAGCGCAAGAAGGCGTTCGGAACGCTCACGGCCGGATATCAGCTGAAGCTGCTGGGCCTTCTGGGGAGCGACCCCGTTACGGACAGATGCGCGCGATGCGGCGGAAAGCTCGAAGACGGGGAAGGCGCCGCGTTCGACGTGGCGGCCGGCGGCATCGTCTGCGCCGGATGCGCGCGCGAAGCCGCGCCGGCGGAGGACACCGGAAGATTGATATTTGATATAAGTGCTGATATAATTCTAGTGTTAAGGTACATTCAGTCTCATCCGCTCACGGATCTTCGCGATCTGGCCCTCCTGCCGGAGGCCGAGGCGGCGCTGAAGGACCTTATGCGAAGCTATTATTCGTACCATCTGGGTATAGAAAATCTAAAGAGCGAAGGATTAGTCATATAAGAAAGGGGATCGCCATGGAAATCACACTGGAAAAGATCGAACTCGTAAAGGACAGAACGGGCGCGAGCTATAAAGACGCGAAGGAAGCGCTGGAAAAGACCGGCGGAAGCGTCGTCGACGCGATAATCCTCATCGAGGACGCCGTCGACCAGCCCGAGACGAAGGATTCCGCGGTCCGCGGGATGCTCGACAAGGTAAAGGCCGCCATCCACAAGGGCAACGTGAGCAAGGTATCCGTAAAGAAGGACGACGAGACCGTCCTCAACATTCCCGTAAACGTCGGCATCGTCGGATCGGTCCTGTTCCCCTGGGCCGTGGTCGCGGGCATCATCGCGGCTCTCGGCACCAAGTGCATGATCGAGATATTGAAGAGCGACGGAGAGGTCATCAACGTGTCCGGCAAGGCTAACGAGGTGTTCGACAGCGCCAGGTCCAAGGGCGCGGTCATCGCCGAAGAGCTGAAGGACAAGGGCGGCGACATCTTCCAGAGCGCCGTCTCCGCGGGGAGCGATCTCGCGCAGACCGCGAAGGAGAAGGGCAGAGACGCTTTCGAAGTCGTAAAGGATAAGAGCAAGGACGCCTTCGAAGTCGTGATGGACAAGAGCAAGGACGCCTTCGAGGTCGTTAAGGACAAGGGCCGCGACGCCTACGAGAGCGCCGTCGAGAAGATCAACAGCAAACAGGGCGCCGGAGACGCGGACATCGCCGACTTCGGAGATTTCGACCTCTCGGATCTGGATCTTTCGCAGATGGAGGCGGAGCTCTCCCCGGATCCGGGCGAAGGCGCGGCGCCGCAGGAGGCCCCCGCGCAGCCGGAGGAGCCCGTTCAGGCGGACGAGGGACCCGCAGCCGAACCCGCAGGATACGATTATTACAGGAGCTAGTTTAGGATATGAGCAAGGATTTTTCACTTGAAACTATAGTCAGCCTTTGCAAGAACAGAGGTTTTCTGTTCCCCGGCTCGGAGATCTACGGAGGCCTGGCCAACTCGTGGGACTACGGTCCTCTCGGAGTGGAGTTCAAGAACAACGTAAAGAAGGCGTGGTGGAAGAAGTTCGTGCAGGAGAGCCCGTACAACGTCGGACTCGACGCCGCTATCCTCATGAACCCCATGACCTGGGTCGCCTCCGGCCACGTCGGGAGCTTCTCGGACCCCCTCATGGACTGCAAGGCCTGCAAGGCGAGGTTCAGAGCCGATAAGCTCATCGAGGATTACGCCGCGGAAAACGGCGTCGACCTCGGCGGTTCCGTGGACGGCTGGACGAATCAGCAGATGGAGGACTTCATCAGGGATCACGGCATCGTGTGCCCGGAGTGCGGCAAGGCCGATTTCACAGGCATACGCCAGTTCAACCTCATGTTCAAGACGTTCCAGGGCGTAACGGAGGACAGCAAATCGGAGCTGTACCTGCGTCCCGAGACGGCGCAGGGCATATTCGTCAACTTCAAGAACGTCCAAAGGACGGCCCGCAAGAAGGTTCCGTTCGGCATCGCGCAGATCGGCAAGTCCTTCAGAAACGAGATAACTCCGGGCAACTTCATATTCCGCATACGCGAGTTCGAGCAGATGGAGCTTGAGTTCTTCTGCGAGCCGGATACGGACCTGGAATGGTTCGCTTACTGGAAGGAGTACTGCCGCAAGTTCCTGGAGTGCCTGGGCATGAACATGGAGAAGCTGCGTCTTCGCGACCACTCCCAGGAGGAGCTGTCCTTCTACAGCAAGGCCACCACGGATTTCGAGTATCTGTTCCCGTTCGGCTGGGGCGAGCTCTGGGGCATAGCTGACCGTACCGATTACGACCTTACCCAGCATCAGAACTGCTCCGGACAGAGCATGCTCTACATAGACCCGATAGATCCCAAGAAGCGCTACATTCCTTACGTAATAGAGCCTTCGCTGGGAGCCGACAGAGTTACTCTGGCCTTCCTTTGCGACGCTTACGAGGAAGAGACCCTTACCTCCGAGGACGGCAAGACCGACACCCGCGTGGTAATGCACTTCCACCCGGCTCTGGCTCCGTTCAAGGCTGCCATCATGCCGCTCACCAAGAACCAGAACGCCAAGGCGGAGGAGATCTACGCGGAGCTGGCCAAGTACTTCATGGTGGACTACGACGCCTCCGGAAGCATAGGCAAGCGCTACAGAAGAGAGGACGAGATAGGAACT